>SHYW01000092.1 GCA_009692615.1 Deltaproteobacteria bacterium
GTGCGGCCTCAACCACGGTGATCTCGCTGCGATATACTCGTTGAATTACGTCTAGTCGTTTCTCGTCTTTCATTGTCAGGGTTGTCATCCTTCCACCCTGACATAATTACGTTGCCGTTAACCCCTGACATAATCACCTTGCTACAACAAATGTTTCATGAATCGCTTGACAGATTCCCGGCGGGTCGAATAAGTAAGGATGAATCGTGAAATTAAATAAGGAGGTAACGAAGGATGGCTCTAACATTATGGAAAGAATATAAGACCGTCAAAGTGGAAAAAGAGGATGGCACGACATGGGTGACGCTCAATCGCCCCGAGAAGCGTAACGCCATGAATCCGCAACTGCACTACGACATGCTCGAAGCGTTGACTGAGCTGGAAGTCGACAAGGAAACCCAGGTGCTGGTGCTCACCGGCGCGGGGCCGAGCTGGTGCGCGGGGCAAGACTTGCGCGAATATTTTCGCGGCACCGACAACAATGCATTGGAGCGGCGCAAGGCGAGCTGGGCGTCGCAGGAATGGCGCTGGCGCCGGCTGTTCTGGTTCCCCAAGCCGACCATCGCTATGGTAAACGGCTTTTGCTTTGGCGGCGCCTTCACACCGCTGATCGCTTGCGATTTCGCCATCGCGGCCGAAGATGCCACCTTTGGTTTGAGCGAAGTGAACTGGGGTATTTTCCCCGGCGGATTGGTCAGCCGTGTGCTGGCCGATGCGATGAGTTACCGCGACGCCATGTGGTGTATCATGACTGGCGATCCGTTCGACGGCAAAAAAGCCGCTGAAATGAAGTTGATCAATTACGCTGTGCCGAAAGAAAAGCTCCGCGCCGAGACCATGGCGCTTGCCGATAAGCTGAAAAAGAAAAATCCCGCGGTGTTGCGCGCCGCCAAGGAAGTCTACAAACACTGCCGCACCATGGACTACGGCCAGGCGGAAGAATACATGAGTGCCAAGGGCACCGCGCTGCGTCTCACCGATCCGGAAAAGGGCCGCGAGACCGGCATGGAACAGTTCCTAGACAAGAAGACTTATCGCCCGGGATTGGGCGAATATAACCGGAACGCGAAGTAAGCGTAGAAGTCAGAATTCAGGAGTCAGAATCCAGAAGTTAAGAGAAGAAGTCCGGATCATAGTTCTGGCTTCTGTATTCTGACTTCTGAATTCTGCTTCTGGTTTCTGACTGCTGACTTCTGAATTCTCTTTCGAATCGAACGATGGACTTCAATCTCCCCGAAGAGTTGCAACTGCTCAAAGACACGGTGCGCAAGTTCGTCGACCGTGAGCTGATTCCGCTGGAGCGCGAATGCCGGCCGGAAGGCGAGGATATGCCCGAGCAGTTCATCGCGCCGCTGCAGGAAAAAGCCAAGGCGATCGGTTTGTGGTTGCTCGACGTGCCGGAGGAATATGGCGGCGCGGGGCTCGATCTGATGAGCCGCTGTGTGATCATGGAAGAAGTGGCGCGCACCATCGCGATTCCATTTCGCTATGCGCCGATCTTCGGTCCCGAAGTGCGGCCGGTTTTGTTTCATTGCAACGAAGAGCAGAAAAAACGTTTCTTGCAGCCGGTGATCGATGGCAAAATCAAAGTTTGCTTCGCCCAGACCGAGCCGGATGCCGGGAGCGATCCGGCGGGCATGAAAACCCGCGCGGTCAAAGACGGCGATCACTACATCGTCAACGGCACGAAAAGATTTATCACCGGCGCCAAGAACGCCGACTACGCCCAGGTTATTGCCATCACCGATCCGGTCAAAGGCGCGCGCGGCGGCGTCAGCTGTTTCATGGTGAGCATGAAGGCGCCCGGCGTGACCCTGGAAAAATTGTGGCCGACGATGATGGGCGACACGCCGGGGCAGATTCATTTCGAAAACGTCCGGGTGGCGGCGGCCGATATGATCGGCGGCGAAGGCCAAGGCTTTTCCATCGCGCAAAAATGGATCGAAGAAGGGCGCGTGCGCGGCCATGGCGCGCGGCCGGTGGGTATTGCGTCGCGCGCCCTCGACATGATGATCGAATATTCCAAAGTGCGCACCACCTTCGGCCAACCCTTGTCCAACCGCCAGGCGATTCAGTTCATGATCGCCGACTCGGCGATGGAGCTGCACGCCTGCCGCTTGATGGTTTACGAGTGCGCCTGGCGCCACGACCGCGGCGAAGATATTCGCCAGCTGTCTTATATGACGAAAATTCAATGCGCCGAGATGGCCAGCCGCGTGGTTGATCGGTCGATTCAAGTGCACGGCGGTCTAGGGCTCATGCGCGAACTGCCGTTGGAATGGTGGTACCGCCAAGTGCGCAGCCTGCGTATCACCGAAGGGACGCCGGAAGTTTTACGGTGGCGGCTGGCGGAACATATTATTAGAAATCACAAGTGAGAGAGAAGAATGGGGTGATGGGTCCGGAAAAACCCCAATACTCCAGATAGACTTTCCATGAGCGATAACAACCAAGCAACAAGTCTTCTCTCCGGCTACCGCGTGCTCGACTTGAGTTCGTCCATGGGGTCGTTTTGCGGCAAGGCGCTGCACGATCTCGGCATGGATGTGATCAAGATCGAAGCGCCGGGCGGCGATGCTGGGCGGCTGGAACCGCCCTTCGCCAACGGTCATGCGCATCGCGAAGGCAGCTTGCGCTTCGCTTATCTCAACGGCGGCAAGAAAAGCCTGACACTCGATATCACCAAAGATCGCGGCCGCAAGATATTCTTCGACCTGGTCGCCAAGACCGATATCTTGCTCGAAACTTTCGAGCCTGGCTATTTGGCGGCGCACAATCTCGGCTACGAACAGCTGCTGGAAAAACAGCGCAAGTTGATTTTGGTTTCCCTCAGCGGATTCGGCCAAGATGGTCCCTACGCCCATTACAAAGCGCCGGACATCGTCGGCAGCGCCATGGGCGCGCTGCTCTACATCAGCGGCGATCCCAAGATGACGCCGTGCAATCCGCCGGAGACGCAGGCTTATTATTACGCCAGTTTGATGGCGTGCTACGGTACCATGCTGGCGCTGTGGCAGCGCGAAATGCGCGGCATCGGCGCGTGGATCGATACGTCGATGCAGGCCAGCATGGCGCTGCACGAACATGTGGCTTTTAATTTTTCTTCCGACGGCCGGGTGATGAAGCGCGCCGGCAGCCAGCACCAGCACAACGCGCCGGCGAATTTGTTCCAGTGCAAAAACGGCTGGATCGCGCTGTTCGTTACGCAAACTCATTGGCCGCTGCTGCTCAAAGTCTGGTCGGATCACGATCCGGCGCTGGACGATCCTAAATGGGTCAACAGCAATCTGCGGCGCCAACAGGCGGACTATATCAACTCGGAAGTGACGTCGTTCACCATGCGCTTCAACAAAGAGGATCTCGCCGAGCTGATGCAGAAGCATGGCATCCCCGGTCTGCCGGTGAACTCGCCGTCGGATTTCATGAAGGACCCACATATTCAAGCGCGCGGTTTTTTCAGCCCGGTCACCCATCCGGTGCTCGGCACCTTCGACGCGCCGGGCAACTTTTTCATGGTCGACGGCAAACGCACCGGCCCGTCGCCGGCGCCGTTGGTGGGGCAGCATAATCATGAAGTGCTGTGCGGCGAACTCGGCATGAGCACCGACGATCTTGCGGCGCTGACGGCTGAGGGAGTGATTTGAAGAATTCCAGATTACAAATTCCAGATTCCAGATTGGTTCGGAATGGAAATCTGTAATTTTGAATTTGGAATCTGGAATTTAGAATTGACACCATGTCCACTACCAACGAGATATTGAAGGGCGTCCGCATCCTGGCTTTCACCACCGGCTACGCCGGCCCGTACGCCGGCCGCTTGCTGGCCAATTATGGCGCGGAGGTGATCAAGATCGAGTCGCGTAAAGGTGGCCTGGATACCTTTCGCCATTACGGCCAGCACAAAGACATCGACGAGGCGCCGCGTTTTATCGAGTGCAATCTCGGCGTGCGCTCGCTGTCCATCGATTTGAAAAATCCGATTGGCGTGAAGCTGATTCGCGAGCTTGCCGGCAAATCCGATGCGATCTTGCAGAATTTTCGTCCGAGGGTATTGGATAAATTGGGTTTGGGCGACGACGAGCTGCGCAAAGTTAATCCAAAGCTTGTGATTTTGAAGCTGCCGGGCTTTGGCACGGAAGGGCCTAAGAGCAGCTACGGCACTTGGGGTTTCAACCTCACCGCCTTTTCCGGCATCACCTATCTGTGGAATCATCCCGAACAAGATCGGCCGATCGGCAGTCAGGGCGTTTATCCCGATCATTTGGGATTTGTCTTGGGACCGACCCTGATGATCGCCGCGCTGCTCAACAGCCGGCGCAGCGGCAAAGGCGTGACCATCGACCTGGCGCAGATCGAAGGCACCGCGGCGGTTCTTGGCACGACTTATTTAGAAACTTCGGTGAACGGCAGCGATCCCAAGCCTCAGGGCAATCATTACGCGTTGGCCGCGCCCCACGGCGTCTACCGATGCCAAGGGGAAGATCGCTGGTGCGTGATCTCGGTGCGCGACGATGACGAGTGGCGCGCTTTCTGCCGGGTTATTGGCCGTGGCGAATTAGTCAGCGACGGGCGCTTTA
This sequence comes from Deltaproteobacteria bacterium, assembly GCA_009692615.1. Taxonomy (NCBI): domain Bacteria; kingdom Pseudomonadati; phylum Myxococcota; class Myxococcia; species Deltaproteobacteria bacterium. The sequence goes on from SHYW01000092.1 coordinate 4,578, forward strand.
CCGATCTGCAACTGCGCTTGAAGAATCGATCAGCATTAGATGAGATTGTTGTGGAATGGACCGGCGCGCGCGCCGCGGAAGAAGTCATGACTCGCTGCCAAACCGCCGGTGTGCCCGCCAGCGTGGTGCAGACCGGCGCCGATTTGCTCAATGACCCCCAGCTGCGCCATCGCAATTATTTTTCGCCGTTTACGGAATCGCTGATCGGCCCCTTCGAAATCCCGCGCAGCGGCTTCATGATTCGCGGCATGGCCGAAGAGCCGCTCCGTTTGCCGGCCCGTTTGGGCGCCGACAACGATGCCATCCTGGGCGGATTGCTAGGCTACGATAGCGCCACCATCGACCAGTGGCGTAAAGATGAAGTGCTGACTTAAGCTCCGCGCCCAGTGAGTGCCGGTCGAGCGCGAGGAGTACATGGGAAAAACTATTGCTCGATGTTCGCTGCTGCTAATTCTCGCTCTGTCGGCGGCCCTCGCTGAAGCCCAAGAAACCGTTAAACTCCGTGCCAGTGTCGTCGCTAAAACCTTCGGCTTCGGTCCCCTTTGGGTGGCCTCGCGGCAAGGGTTTTTCACGCAACAAAAACTCGACGTGGAAGTCTTGCTGATTCGCGGTTCGGATGTGTCGACGCAGGCGTTGGCTGGCGGCTCACTGCAAGTTTCCGGCGCGTCTTCCGACGCGCCCATCGCCGCCTTCGACCGTGGCTTGGACATGATCATCGTCGGCGGGATTATCAACGGCCTGAGTCAGTCGATCATGGCCGGCAAGAATTATAAAACCTACGACGATTTGCGCGGCGCGACGCTCGGCGCCAACAGTTTGACCGCCGGCACCGCCTTCGCGTTTCGCCGCGTGCTCAAAGCCAAGGGCCTCGAATTCAACCGGGATTACAAGCTGATCAACGTCGGCGGCACGCCCCAGGCGTTGGCCGCGCTGGCGTCGGGTCAGATCGCCGCGGCGCCGTTGTCGCTGCCGGTCAATTACGTCGCCGAGGAGCAGGGCTTCAACACCATCGGCCGGTTTATCGATGTGATTCCCCATTACCAGCTGTCGGTTTACTCGGTGCTCCGCCCCTGGGCGGAAAAAAATCGTCCGGTCCTGGTGCGCTTCATGAAAGCGATTGTGTTGGCCTGCCGCTGGATATATAGCAACAAGGACGCGGCGGCGGATCTGCTCGCCAAGGAGATGGGTTTGAAGCGCGACTACGCCCGCAAGGGCTGGGATTTTTACACCGAGAAGGGGCTGTGGCATCCGACGGCGGACGTGACGCTGGATGGGCTCGGCATTGTCGCGCAAATCTACGCCGAGCAGAATCAGCTAAAGAGCGTGCCCAATCCGGCGAAGTTCGTCGACCAGAGTTTTTTGCGTGATGCTTTGAAAGAACTGGCAGCGCGCTAGGCAAGATCATTTTTGAAAGGCAGCGAAGGTGCAGCTATGAGCGGACAATCGGCGGAACGGTTGATGGACATCATCCTGCAGATGAAAATCAATCTCGTGCATATCAACGAAACGCTGTCGCAGCAAAACTTCGAGATCCGCCAGCAGGTCGCCGGCGTCTTTGAAGGGGAGAGCAAATCACTGGAGCGCTGTCTGATGAGCATCGACGACAAACTCAAAGCCTGCGTGGTTTTTGTCGACGACTATCAACGCTTGCACGCCACCCTCAGCAACATGCGCGAAAAACTGATCCAACTCGGCGCCGAGCCTGCCGCGCTGCCGGGAGCTTTGCTGGGCGATGGAGTCGAAGAAGTGATCGCCTGGCGCATGCGCGAACTGCGCGCGCAGGAGAAATTGTAGGAAGTGTAACGTCGCGGCCTAGCTGAAATATATTTTCTCTGCGGTTTTGTGATTAGTTTTCGGAATCAATTCTTTTAACCACGAAAACCACGAAATACACGAAAAGGGATTTTCCGAATTTCGCCCCTTTCGTGTGTTTCGTGGTTAATCTTTTCTGGGCGAATCTTCAAAAAAATTATCTGGGCCTGATCCGATTGTTTGCGCAAACCTAGGTGTTTGCCCTGCGGACGGGCGGACACGCGGGTCCGCCCCTACGGCGGATGGTTGTGCCATTATTTTTTTAGTTGAGTTGCACTGGTAGTTCGGTGACAAAGGGTGGCCGGCGCTGGCGCGCTGCGCAGCTCGCGTCGACGGCATTGGCTTCGCCGCGGGAGATGAATACCGCGATCATGCTGCGCGCGCATTCAGATGTGTAGCTGTGCGGCGTGTTGCGCAGAATGATTTGGCGCGCGTTGGGAAGAAATTTCATCGCCTCTTTTCCAAGTGACATTGGCGTCGCCGGATCGCTGTCGCCGGAGAGCATCAGGATCGGCGATGTCGAAGCAACAGGCTGGCCAATGTCGGGATCGAGCGCACCGCGCGGCCACGCTTCACAGGCTTGATGGTGGCGTCGGATGCGGTAGTCGCCGAGAAAAGTATTTTGGCTTTCCTGGCCGATCTCCGCTTCGCTGATCGCGGCAACGGACTCGCCGCAGGTAACACTGTAATAAACTCCCGTGGCGATGCCGAAGGCCGACGGCGGGATGAAGGCCGCGGCGATTTTACCGAAGGTGGTCCAGTTGCCGTGCGCCGGGTCATGGATCAGCAGGGGAATCACTCTGGCGCCGCTGTGGCTATGCAGCAGGGCGCGCACGCGCTCAGAGAAAATGGCGCGCGACAGACTTACCGATTGGCGCGCCTTGCGGGTCGGATGTTCGATGTCGATCATGATCGGTCCGCGCTCGAATCCAGCGAGGACTTTGGCAAAGTCGCCGCGCAAATCGGGAAACTTGCCGCGGCAGCTCTCATCATCGTGGCAATCTTCAAAGACGCGCTGCAGCGCCAGCTCCGCCGCCGTCGGGAAGTGGAGCGGCAGTTTTGCTGCGGCTGTCAGCACACCGGCGAGGGCGGCGGCGCGCACGCGCTCGGGATAGCGGCGTAAATATTCGAACGCGGCCAGGGTCCCGTAGGAGACGCCGTATAGGTTGATCTTGTCGTAATTCAGTGCGGCGCGCACTTCTTCCAGATCCGCCACGGCGTTGGCGGTGCCGTAGTGCTTGAGGTCGGCGATTTTATCCAAGCTGTCGCGGCAGGCGCGGATGGTGGACGGTTCTAAAATCTCACCAAAGAAACTTTGTCCTTCGGCGCGCTCCGGTGGCGCCGGGCAGGCGAGGCGATGAGATTCGCCGGTGCCGCGCAAATCGACGAAGACCACATCGCGCTCGCGCCGCAACTCGGCGAACAGCGCAGCATTGTTAGCGATGCTGCCGGCGCCTTGTCCCGGTCCGCCGGCGAGAAAAAATATCGCATCGGTTTTTGATTCCGCATCGGTGGCGGGGAGAATGACGATGTTAAGTGGGATGGTTCGACCGGACTGCGCGGTGCGGTCTTCGTAGACGGAATATTTAGCGCACAGTGCGGCGCGTTCGAGACGCGCTGCGTTGCAAGGCTTCAGCTCGATTCCGCTTGGGCGATTGCTCGCGATTCTTGTCGGTGTGAGCGCGGTACAACTTGGATTGAGAAATAAAATCGCACCGAATAGTAAAAGTGTCGGCAGGTTGAGGTGAATCATTCGCTCGGCAGCGGCCAACGCAGCCAGGCTGCCAGCGCCTTGCCCATGATCCACTCTTTGTCGGAGTTGCTGAGGAAGTCCAGCGCTTCGGTGAACAGCGTGACGTTTTGCCGATAGGTGCAGGGCGACTGAGAAAGATCGGTGCCCCAAAATATTCTTTCAGGTCCGAAGGCGTCGACGACACGGCGAATTTGCCGATGCAATGTTGGATAGGGATAAGACTCGGCGACGTAACAAGGCAGACAGGTAACTTTGACGCCGACGTTCCTGAAGCGGGCGAACTTGAGTAGCACGTCGACGCCGGGCGCCAAGTCTTTGCCTTTCCACTGCACGTTGAGTCCCATGTGATCGACGATCAGGCGGAGGTTTGGATGGCGCTCGGCGATGACGGCGATTTTCTCCACCGCAAAGGGAGCGAAGACCATCACCGGAATATCGTACCGTTCGCAGCCGGCCCAAAACCAATTCCCGGTGCCGTCGTCGATAAACGAATCGGTGCCGCCGTGGCGAAAGCTGATGCGAAAGCCGAGCATGCCGAGCTGCTGGAGCCAGGTTGCCAATTTATTTTTACCCGCCGGATCGTTGAGCGGAAGTTTGCCCATGATGGCGAAGCGATCAGGATGTTTTTGCGCCGCTTCCAAAGCGTAGTCATTGCGGTAGCCTTCCCATGACGGCGGCACGAGGATCGCGCGATCGACGCCGGCACGAGCCATTTCGTCGAGTAGGCACTCGTAGGTTAGCGGCACCGGACGGTGCGGTTTTGACGCGTCGACGGTGATGTACTGCCGCTCGGGCGTTTCCGGTTTCCATATGTGAACTTGGGCGTCGATGATGGTCATGGCGGCTCCGGCTGCGCTATGGTTTTAAAGAGGGCAAGGCACGCCTTGCTCCTACAAAGGCCGATTCTGTTTTGCGTTCTATGCGGCCAATACTCCGTATCCGAGCAAGAGCCGGTCGCGACCGGCCCCTACGCGGAGGAAGAATTCAGTTTTTCTCCCACAAGTCTTCGAACTGTTTCACCGAGCCTGGCGAAAAGCCGGCATAGTGGTTGTTGAAGAAGGCATAAGTCTTCACACCTTTATCGGTGATCTTTTTTAGCTCCCTGACCCAGACCGACATCTCCGGAGTTTTATCTTCGATCAATTTGTCCCAACGCTGGGTTTTCGCTTCGATCGCTTTGCGGTCGCCGATGAAGCGCACGTAGGTAAAATCGCTAGTGACCAGGTCGAGGGCTTTCGCCAAGGTATCGATGGACGGCATCCAGGCTTGGGCGACCAGAGCGAAGGCGACTCGATGGTCGCGCAACAGTTCGAGGAAGTCCCAGCTGATCCAGTTCTTGTTGCGAATCTCCAAGGCGAATTTGAATTCCTTGGGCAGGGTTTTTAGAAACGGCACAAGCAGCTTCTCGAAGGGCGCGCGGGAGGGAAAAACGTTGCGATTGAAATAGGGGAATTGCAGCAGCAATGGGCCGAGGCGGTCGCCGAGGAGCGACATATTATTCAAAAACGTCGTGAACTCCTGTTGGCAGTCCTTGAGCACTTTCTGATGGGTGATAGTTCCCGGTATTTTCGCCGTGAAGATGAAACCTGGCGGGGTCTTTTCTCTCCAGTTGGCGACGACATGCGGCGACGGAATGCTGTAGTAGGTCGAGTCGATTTCGACAGCGGAAAATTTTTGGGAGTAGGCTTCGATGAATTGCCCCGGCTTCAAGTTGGGCGGGTAAAAGCTGCCAAGCCAGTCGCTGCTCGACCAACTCGAAGTGCCGACCAAAAGGTTCGCGGGAAAACTCATGACCTTTAATCACCATATCCAGGATCATCGGTCAATAGAAGTTTCCTTGACTTTGCGCCATCATCCGTCTACCTTTTTGGAAACATCAGTGTTTTCATCCCTTCCGTCAAGTATTCATGGACGCTTACGACAGTAAAACCGCCAGCAGCATCGTCGGCGTCAGCCTGCGCCAGCTGCAATATTGGGATGAGCGCGATTTCATCCGGCCGTCGGTGAAGTTGGCCGATGGACGCGGCACCAAGCGGCTCTATTCGTTTCACGATTTGATTTGTCTCAAAGTCATCAAAGATTTGGCACACCATGGCTTTGCGCTGCAAAAGATCCGGCGCTGCTTAAAGCCGCTCAAAGACAACTCGGCGCACACCCAGCGGCCCGCCGAGTCGCTGAAATATCTAACCGACGGCGAAGAGCTGTTCGTCATCACCAACGACCGGCGCAAGATTCTCGACGTCATGGAGCGCCAGTTCGTCGTCTCGTTGGGCATCGGCAGTCTGGTGCGCGAGCTCGACGGCCGAGTGAAACGGGTGGCGCTCGATTTGGGCCGCAAACGGTTACGTAAGATGGCCGACAAACGGAGCGGATCGGCATAAGAAAATGGACCCGACCAAAGTCACGCCGATGATGCAGCAGTATTTGCAAATCAAGGAGCGCTACCAAGACGCCATCCTGTTTTTTCGTCTCGGCGATTTTTACGAAATGTTTTTCGAAGACGCCCACACGGCGTCGAAGATTCTCGACATCGCGCTGACCTCGCGCCACAAGAGCGACGACGGCGGCGTGCCGCTGTGCGGCGTGCCCTATCATTCCGTCGAGCCTTATATTCAAAAATTATTGGACGCCGGCCACAAGGTTGCGGTCTGCGAGCAGGTCGAAGATCCGGCGTTAGCCAAGGGCGTCGTCAAACGCGAAGTGGTGCGCGTGATCACACCGGGCACGGTGACCGCGGTGGAAGCGCTCGATGCGCGGGGCAACAATTTTCTCGCCGCGGTGTCCAAGGGTAGTGAAAAATTCGGCCTGGCGCTGACTGACATTACCACCGGCGAGTTTCGCTTTACTGAAGTCGCCGACGAGCCGGCGCTGCTCGATGAATTGGGGCGCATTCGCCCCAGCGAAATTTTGCTGGGCCAGCGAGATGCTCGCTTGAGCGAGCGGCTCTACAAAGAATATCCATGGATTCATTTTAGCACCGTGGCCGACGAGTTGTTTTCCGATTCGGCCGGCGCGCGGGTCGTTGACGGCTCCAACGGCTACCCCGACGGCATTCACGCGGCGTCGGCGATCCTTGCTTACTTAGAAGGCAACGCGCCCGATTCCGTCAAGCTGTTGCGCGATCTCGAACCCTACGCGGTGGCCAATTATTTAGTCTTGGACGACGCCACGCGGTTGAATTTGGAGTTGGTCAGCAACTATCAAGGTGAGCGCAAAGGCTCGCTTCTGGCGCTGCTCGATCGCACCCAGACCGCGCTGGGCGCGCGCCGCTTGCGCCAATGGTTATTGTACCCGTTGCTCGACGAGCGGGCGATTCGTGAGCGCTACGACGGCGTCGAAGAATTGGTCGAAAGTTTTTCCCTGCGCCAGGATTTACGCCTCGGTTTAGAAAAAATTCAAGATCTTGAACGGCTTGCCGGTCGAGTCTTGTCGGGCACGGCGTCGCCCAAGGATTTAGTCGCGATCAAGCTGACGTTAAGCGGCGTCACCGCCCTGCGCGCTTCGCTGCAGGCGGTGGAAGGGGAAGTGCTCAGCCGCGCCCGCGCCGATTTGGCCGATTTGCCGGAAGTGACTGACCTGATCGAGCGGGCGATTGTCGACGAGCCGCCCTTCGCACTCAAAGATGGCGGCTATATCCGCGCCGGCTTCGACGCCGAGTTGGACGAGATCCGCGGCATCCGCGCCCACGCCAAAGATTGGATGGCGCAGTTCGAAGCTGGCGAGCGCAAGCGCACCGGCATTCATACGCTCAAGGTGCGCTACAACCGAGTGTTCGGTTACTACATCGAGGTCACCAGTTCGCATTTGAAGTCGGTGCCCGACGACTATCTGCGCAAGCAGACACTGGCCAACGGCGAGCGCTACATCACTCCCGAACTCAAAGAGTACGAAGCCAAGGTGCTCAACGCCGAGAGCTTGATGGAAAAGTTGGAGGCGGCGTTGCTCCTGCGGGTGCGCGCCCAAGTGGCGGCGCATTATCCGGCGCTCAAATCCATCGCCAATGCCGTGGCCGTGCTCGATGTCTTGGTGGCCCTGGCGGAAGTCGCCGAAGCGTTGCGTTTCATCCGGCCGCAGATCGATGCCACTGTCGGCTTGACGATCCGCGAGGGGCGCCATCCGGTGGTGGAGAACGCGGTGGGGCGGGGCGCCTTCGTCGCCAACGATTGCGCGATCGATCCCGATGAACAACAGCTGATTCTCCTAACCGGGCCGAACATGGCCGGCAAGTCGACCTACATGCGTCAAGTCGCGTTGATCGCGATTCTTGCCCAGATGGGCAGCTTCGTGCCCGCGGCGGAAGCGCGCATCGGCATCGTCGATCGCATCTTTACACGCATCGGCGCCGCCGACTCCTTGGCCCGCGGCGAGTCGACATTCATGGTGGAGATGAAAGAGACCGCGAATATTTTGCACCACGCGACGGCGCGCAGTTTGATTCTGCTCGACGAAGTGGGACGCGGCACCAGCACCTTCGACGGTATTTCGATCGCCTGGGCGGTGGCCGAGTCGCTGCACGACGCGCCGGCCCGGCCGCGCACGTTGTTCGCGACCCATTATCACGAGCTGACCGAGCTTTGCGAAACCAAAGAGCGCATCAAAAATTTCAATTTTGCGGTGAAGGAATGGCGCGGCGAAATTATTTTTCTCCGCAACTTGATCGCCGGCGCGGCTAGCCACAGCTACGGCATTCACGTCGCGCGTTTGGCCGGCATGCCTTCGGGCGTGATCGAACGGGCCAAGGAAATTCTCAGCCAGTTGGAAGGCAGCCAAAACGGCCGCGCCGAAGGATTTAGCGCGCGCTCGCAAATAAGCGGCGAACCCCCCATGCAGTTGGGACTTTTCAGCGCGGCGGAAAATTGCCTGCGCGATCGATTGAGCAACCTCGACGTGAACAGCCTGACACCTTTGGATGCGCTCAATCTGCTGCATCAACTTAGCGAGCAGGCGAAAAAATGATCGGATATCGAGTGGGAATTAGAATGAAAGTAAATGCAATGCCGCTTGCCGTGGGATTGTGCGCCGTTGTGTTGGCCGCACCCGGAACGCTCTACGCTCAGACGCAGAAAGGCGATGCGCCGCAAAGCGTCGAGCCGGAGCAGCGCGTGGCGCCCGCGCCTGCCAATGCGCCAAGCGATAAGGCGCGGGTCACCGGCGTGCGTTTCCTATCGTCGCCGGCCTACACCCGGGTGATGTTGGATCTGTCCCAGGAAGCCAAGTACGAAATTCGCCAGTTGAAAGAGGACGCCGCTAAGGGAGTGCCGCCGCGCATTTACATCGATATCGCCGGAGCGCGCTTGGCGCTGACGGCGAAAGAAGCGGTGCCGGTGGAGGATGGTCTGCTCAAGCAAATTCGCATCGGCCAGTATAGCGCCGATGTGGTGCGCGTGGTGCTCGACATGCAGAGTCTGCGCGGCCACAACGCATTCATTCTGCCAGATCCCTATCGCTTGGTCGTCGACTTGCAGGGCGTGCAGCCGGCCAAGACGCCGGCGGAAACCAAGCCAATAGAAGTTCCGGTCAAGAAGCCGGCGGTGAAACGGGGCGCGGCGAGCAAGGAAGACAAGAAGCCGGCACCGGCTGCGGCGGCGCCGAGCGGCATTCGCAAGATCGTCTTGGATCCCGGCCACGGCGGCAAAGATCCCGGCGCCATCGGCGTCGGCGGCAGCGCGGAAAAAGATATCGTCTTGGCCATCGCAAAAAAATTGGCCGCCAAATTGCAAAAAGAGCTGGGCGTTCAAGTGGTCTTGACGCGTAAGAGCGACCGCTTCGTCGCGCTGGAAAACCGCACCGCTATTGCCAACGCCGAGGACGCCGATTTATTCATTTCACTGCATATGAACGCCAGCGTCAACGGCGAGGCCCACGGCATTGAAACCTATTATCTCGACAACACCAGCGACGAGGCCGCGCTACGGCTCGCCGCGCGGGAAAACGGCACGTCGCGGAAAAACGTTTCCGATTTGCAATTCATCTTGAGTGATATGACTCAGAACATGAAGCTCGAGGATTCGATTTCTTTGGCCCACCGGCTGCAAAAGTCGGCGGTCAGCGGCATGGCCAAGCCGCTCGGCGAGGTGAAAGACCTCGGAGTCAAAAAGGCCTTGTTCTACGTGCTCGTCGGCGCGCGCATGCCGAGTGTGTTAGTGGAAATGGGCTTTGTCACCCATCGTAACGAAGGCCGAATCATGAGCCAAGCGAGCGCCCAGGACGTTATGGTCGAAGCGCTCATGCGCGGCATTCAAGAGTACGCGCAAGCTATTATGATCGCCCGGACACTATGAAAAATTATTATTTATGGATGCAGTAGCAATATCTCTCGCGTTGTTAAACGAAACACAGGTCGAGCCCGACTTGAAGGGCTTGGCCAAAAGCTACATCGGCCGCGGCCGCGCGGTGTTGTTCCAACGCCACCGCCAGGGGGCGGGTGGCCTGGAGGTGGCGGCGGCCTACGCCACGGTGATGGATCATTTGATCCGCCAACTGTTGGGCGCCGTCAGCGGCGATCTGTTGTTCCGTTTCTCCGGTGCGCGGCCGCGCTTCGCCATCGTCGCCCAGGGCGGTTACGGCAGGGGCGAGCTCAATCCTCGATCCGATATTGATTTGCTCATCTTGCATGAACGCAAAGTGACGCCGTTCGTCAAAACTCTCACCGAAAAACTGCTTTACACGCTGTACGATAGCGGCCTGCAAGTAGGCCACGCGACGCGTACCATCGCCGATTGCGTCAGCTTGGGCGCTAGCGACATGAAAATCCGCACGGCGTTGCTCGATGCGCGTTTCTTATGCGGTGATTTTTCCCTCTACGGCGAGTTCGAGAAGACCATCGAAGCCAAATTGCAGAAGAAGGGCATCGACCGTTTCGTGCGCGAGAAGCTCGACGAAAGCCGTCGGCGCCACGAAGATTACGGCGGCTCGGTCTTCCTGCTCGAACCCGAAGTCAAAGAAGGCGAAGGCGGTCTGCGCGATATCCAAACCGCCCAGTGGATCGCCCGCGCCAAGCTCAAGGCCAAGGATTTGGATAGCCTGGCGCTCAAGGGCCTGGTCAGCGCCGCCGACATCGCCAATCTCAAAGCGTCCCAGGAGTATTTGCTCCGAGTGCGTAACGAGCTACATTTCGTCACCGGCAAACATCAAGACCAGTTGACCTTCGAACATCAGGAGAACGTCAGCGTGGCGCTGGGCTACGAAGGCGAAGGCAGTTTGCGCGGCGTCGAAGTGTTCATGCGCGCCTATTATCTCCATGCGGCGCAGATCAGCCGGCTCTCGAGCCTGATCATCCACCGGGTCATCGATTGTGACAAGCCGCGGTTCGCCGATACGTTGGTATTCGGACGCACGTTGCGCGAAGGCGTGCGCATCTCGCGCGGTCATATCAATGTCACCAAGCCGGAAATTCTCCAATCGCGGCCGGAAAATTTGCTGAGCGTCTTTGACGACGCGCAAAAATATAACTGCGAGTTGACTCATGAGTCGCGCGAGCTGCTACGCCAATCCGCGGCGCGGATCGACGACGAGTTTCGCCGCTCGGCTTCGGCCAACGAGCCGTTCTTCAATATTCTCAAGTGGAAAGACGGCGTCTACAAGACGCTGTTGGAAATGCATCGTAGCGGCGTGCTCGGCGCGTTCATTCCCGAGTTTGGCCGGCTTTTGTGCATGGCGCTGCATGACGCCTATCACACCTACACCGTCGACGAGCATTCGCTCATGCTGGTGATGGAAATCGAGAAGCTCAAGGCCGGCGAGTATATCGACGCGTTGCCGTTGCTGACGCAGATCGCCCGGGAAACCGAGAAGATCGAGCTGCTCTATCTGGGCATGATGTTTCACGACATCGGCAAGGGCTTCGGCGGTGGCCATTCCGAGGTCGGCGCGAAAATGGTCCGGCCCATCGCCAAACGCATGCGCCTCAACGCCGACGACGGCGCCATGGTCGAGTTTCTCGTGCGCCATCATTTACTTATGACCCACACGGCGTTTCGCCGCGACTTGGAAGATGAGAAAACCATCTTCGAGTTCGCCAAAACCATGGGCAGCGCGAACAACCTCAAAATGCTTTTCCTGCTCACCTTCGCCGATGTCAAAGCCGTGGGGCCGGAAGTATGGAATCCCTGGAAGGCGTCGCTGTTGGGCGAACTTTACGTCAAGACTCTGAATTTGCTCGAAGAGGCGGAGAAGGGCGAGTTCCAGCGCGAAGATGTGCGCGCGGTGATTCGCCGGGTGCAGACCCGCGCGCGCCGCCAGCTGATCAAGGATTACGACGAAGCCAAAGTTGATCGCTTTATCGACAACATGCCGGATCGCTATTTTATTTCGACGTCGGAAAGCGACATTCCGAGCCACTTCGAGCTGATGGAAAAACTGCGCGGTAAGAAAACCGAAGTTGCGGTGGCCCATTATCCCCAACGGGATTGCACCTCGGTGATGGTGTGTTCTCAGGATCGCCCCGGCCTGTTCGCGTCGATCACCGGAGTTCTAACCGCCCTCAGTCTCGACATTCTCAACGCGCGGATTTTTACCACGGACGACGGGCGGATTCTCGATGTCTTTCGGATCTCCCATCACGGCCGGGCGGAAATCGTCATGGCGGAGCCAAAGTGGACGCGCTTCCGCACTTTGTTAGAACAAGTGCTGGAGGGCAAAACCGACGTGGCTAAACTGGTGGAATCGTCCAAGCGGACGGTCTACTTACGCCGCCACGCGCCCAAGGTTTCCACCGTCGTCAATATCGACAACGAGGTGTCGGACGATTTCACGGTGATCGAAATCTTCACCGAGGACCGTATCGGCGTGTTGTTTACGATTACTTACATCCTCCATCTGCTTGGCTTGTCGATCCATGTGGCGAAGATTTCCACCAATGTCGATCAAGTCGCCGACGTGTTTTACGTCACCGACGAAACGGGAAAAAAAGTGATCGATGGCGAACGCGTCGACAACCTGCGCCAACAGCTATGCCAGACCTTGGCGCCGCAAAGTGAGAGCCGTGAAAGAGTCGCTCAGTCCGTACATTGATTCGTTTCTTTCCATGATCAGCGTGGAAAAGGGTTTGGCGAAAAATACCGTCGAGGCCTATAGCCGCGATCTACGCCGGTTGGCCGAGTTTCTCATCGGGCGGAATATTTTGTCTTGGCTGGAAGTCGACTCGGTACAGCTACGTTCCTATTTGACCCAGTTGCGCGCCGAGGGTTTGAGGCCGCGCAGCGTGGCGCGTCATCGGGTGACGCTCAGCCGGCTTTATCGCTTTCTCGAAATCGAGGGGCTCGTCAGCGAAAGTCCGGTGCCCAAGTTGCTCGCCGCGGCGCCCGCCCGCAAACTGCCGAAAACTTTGTCCAGCGCCGATGTGAAAACGTTGCTCAATCAACCCGATGCCGCGGCGCTGCTCGGCGCCCGTGATCAGGCGATGTTGGAATTGCTTTACGCCAGCGGTTTACGGGTTTCGGAATTAATCACGGTCAAAACCCAGCAGATTAATTTCGACGGCAATTATCTTATCGTCAAAGGCAAGGGCTCGAAGATGCGCGCGGTGCCCTTCGGGCGGTGGGCGCGCCAGAAGTTGTCGAGCTATTTGGCCGACGTGCGGCCGCGCTTGCTCAAAGGCAAGGTCAGTCCGTACCTGTTCACCAACCGCTCGGGAAAGGCGATGAGCCGGCAGGGATTCTGGAAGCTGATTCGGCGCTACGCTTTGAGCGCCGGCATCGATAAACGGGTCACGCCGCACACGTTGCGCCATTCCTTCGCCACCCATCTGCTCGAAGGCGGCGCCGATCTGCGAGCGGTGCAAACCATGCTCGGCCACGCCGATATTTCGACGACGCAGATTTATACCCATGTCGACGGTGCCCGGCTCAAAAAAGTGCACAATCAATTTCATCCGCGCGAACAGCCGCAAATCGCGGCAAAGCTCGTAGGAAAGAGGATCGAAGCTTTCACCACAGAGGGCATGGTAGGGGCGGGTCGCGACCGGCCCTCTTCGGACTCGGAAAATTAACCACACGCTTCGACTGGCTCAGAGCGATCGGCAGCGCTACTAAGGCAAAAAGGAATTGAAGGAAAATGCTATTTCTCAACAATGATGACGTGAAGCAAGTATTGACCATGGAAGTTACGATGAACGCTTTGGACAAGGCGTATCGCGAGCTGGCGCGGGAAGAGGCGGTGTGCCGGCCGCGCATCGACATTCAGATTCCAACCAAAGACTCAGAAAAGATTTATCAGTGGGGCACCATGGAAGGCGGGTCGATGTCGGGCTACTTCGCGATCCGTATGAAGTCGGACGTGATTTATGAGCAGGAGTATCAAGGCGCGATCACCCAGGAAAAATATTGCGTGCGGCCGGGAAACTTCTGTGGCTTGATCATGCTCAACAGCATCGAGAACGGCGAGCCGCTGGCGATGATCAACGACGGTTATTTACAGCACATGCGCGTCGGCGCCGACTCCGGCATCGGCGCTAAATATATGGCTCGCGAAGATGCCACGGTGGTGGGCATGATCGGCTCCGGCGGCATGGCGCGCTCTCATGTCGAATCGTTTTTGCAAGCGCGTAAAATCAAAAAGATCCAAGTCTATAGCCCGACGAAAGCCAATCGCGAAGCCTATGCCAAGGAAATCAGTACGGAGTTTGGTTTGGAAGTCGTGCCGATGAGCCATCCGCGCGATGTCTACAAGGGTGCGCAGATCGTCGCCGGTTGCACCGATTCCGCGGTGCCGATCGTCATTGGGAAATGGTTAGAAGAGGGGACGCATGTCACCTGCGTCGGCGGTAAGCCTGATGACGATACGTTGAAGCGCATCGACGTGTCGTTGCGCCTCGGCAACGCGCCGGCGCCCTGGGGTTTGCCCGAGTTCGGCGTCGCCGACGAATACATTACCTACGCGGCGAAACCGAAGCACAACGGGGCTTTCCAAATGAAGCGTGCCGGCGTCCGCGGTCACGGTGTCATCGCCGAAGAGCGTGCGGTGTTCTTGGCGGATATTCTGAGCGGCGCGAAGCAGGGCCGGAGTTCGGAAAAACAGATCAGCTATTCCGAGCGCGGCAACATTCAAGGCGCGCAGTTCTTCGCCGTGGCTGGAAGAGTTTATGAGCTGGCGAAGGAAAAAGGATTGGGCCGAGAACTGCCCACCGAGTGGTTCTTGCAGGATATTAGAGACTAAAGATTCTTGCTTCCTCTCCCTTTGGGAGAGGATGGAGGTGAGGGCGACCGAATCCGAATTGCCCTCACCCTGCCCCTCTCCCGGTGGGAGAGGGAACCGGAGAGTAGATGCCGCTATTTTTAAACAACGACGAAATCGCCGAGCTGATCACCATGAAAGACACCATGGCGGCGTTGGAGATTCTCTACCGTGAGATGGGCGAAGGCGTGGCGGTGACGGCGCCGCGTTCGGACGTGCACAGCCCGACGGCCGCGGCGCAGAACGCCGAGGGGCCGATGGCGCATTATTTAAAGAGCATGAGCGGTGCGTCGCCTCATTTCGGCACCGCGGCGTTGCGCTTTTCCTCGGACATCGTCGCCTGGCGCGACAGCGGCGGCGGTATGCGGCGGGAGAAATTGCCGATGTTACCGGGGCAACGTTGGATGGGAATCATTCTGCTTTTCAGTTCCGCCAACGGTGAGTTGCTGGCGATCATGAACGATGGCGTGCTGCAGCGCTTTCGTGTCGGCGGCGCGAACGGTGTGTCGACGAAATATCTGGCGCGGCAAAATTCCGAGACCGTCGGCTTGATCGGTTCCGGCTGGCAAGCGGGCACGCAGGTGCTGGCGGTGTGCGAAGCGCGCAGAATCAAAAAGATCAAAGTGTTTAGCCCGACCAAAGCCAACCGGGAAAAATTCGCTAAGGAAATGAGCGCGCAAGCCGGCGTGGAAATCGTCCCGGTGGATTCCTACGAGGCGGCGGCCAAGGATGTCGACATTCTAATCACCTCGACCAATTCGCGAAGGCCGTTTCTTGGCCGATGGGCATTGAGCGAAGGGGTTCATATCAGCGCCATGCAGCGCGATGAGTTCGACGATGAGGCATTGCTAACGTGCAGTCCCCTGATTCTCCACACCCACGCCACCGAGAACAACGTGACTTCGAGCGCGTTGGCTCATTTCGAGCGCGACGATTTTACTTTGCGCGATCATCCGACCGCGCGCGGCATCGATTGGCAGGCGCTGCCGACCTTGGCCGATCTGCTTTGCGGTCGTGTGAAGGGGCGTGAGAGCGACCGGCAGATCACCGGCTTCGTCAACAATCTCGGCATGGGCGCGCAGTTCGCCGCCGTCGGTAAAAAAGTTTACGACGCGGCGCGAGCGAAAGGCGTCGGGCGCGAAGTGCCGGCGGATTGGTTTACCCAGGATGTTCATCCGTAAGATTTCAATCGGGGATGGTACGACTCCTCAACCTGACAGGTGAACTCCGAGATCGTCATACCGGCGAAGGCCGGAAGGTGGATTCACATTTGAAGTGCAACAGGTCACGAGTAAATACCTCAGCCGGGGTTTGGTAGTTAAGACACTTTCTCGGAGTGTGATTATAGCAACGGACCAGCGAGAGCAAGCGCTCATCGGAAAG
>SHYW01000093.1 GCA_009692615.1 Deltaproteobacteria bacterium
GGCCTCAACCACGGTGATCTCGCTGCGATATACTCGTTGAATTACGTCTAGTCGTTTCTCGTCTTTCATTGTCAGGGTTGTCATCCTTCCACCCTGACATAATTACGTTGCCGTTAACCCCTGACATAATCACTTTGCTACAACACACGTGAAGTTAGCGCTTGACCGCGCGCTGCCGGCAACTTTATAGTGGCCCATCATGATTCGCGCTGGAGTTGGGCAATCAAGTCGCGCGTCCACGGCTCAGGCGGTTGAGGAAGCTCTCGACCTGGCGTTGGCGCAAGCGGGATCGGCGCAAGCCGATGCTGCGGTGGTTTTTTTTAGCGTCGAACACGCCGCCCCCGAACGGGAGTTGGCCAAAGCGTTGGCCCGGCGCGCCGGCACCGAGCGCATCGCCGGTTGCAGCACTTCCGGCATGCTGACTTCCGCTGGTGAAATCGAGGGCGGCCATGGCTTAGCTGTCTTAGCGATAAGTTCCGATCAGTTTGAATGCCGGCCGTTTCTCTTCAAACCTTTGCATCAACGGGAGAACCAACTCGGCGCCGAGCTGGCGAGTCTTATGGCACCGAGCCCCGCGCCGGGCGCGCTGACGGCGCTGTTTCCCGATACCTACAACGGCCAGGCGCAGCGGCTTTTAGAAGCGTTGCACGACGAGCGCGGCTTTACTCCCGTGGTCGGCGCGGGCGCTTCGGAAAGCGGTTTGGCCCAGTCGACCTATCAACTGGGCAGCGCGGGTGTAGTCAACAACGCCGTGGCCGGCGTGCACTTTAGCGGCGCGTTTCACAGCCACATCGAAATCACTCAAGGCTGCCAACCGATCACCGAGCCCATGGTGATTACCAAGGCGACGCGAAATTATATTTATGAGATCGACGAGCGGCCGGCGCTGGAGGTGTTCGCCAGCGTGCTCAAGGGACCGCTCGCCGAGGATCTGCGCCGGGCGCTGATGGTTTTATTCGTCGGTCTGCCGGCGGACCGCTTGGTCAACAGCGTGGCGGCGGGAAAATACTTGGTGCGCAACATCATCGGCATCGATCCCGACAAAGGGATTCTCGGCGTGTCCGAAGAGGTCAGCGAAGGCGAGTCGATGATCTTCGCTATGCGCGACGGCCAGCGCGCGCGCGAAGATTTGAGTCAGATGCTGCAACGGCAAAAGGACAATCTCGGCGGCCGCAAGCCGGCCTTCGGCTTTTATTTCAACTGCTGCGCGCGGGGCAGTTCGCTCTACGGCATCCCCGGCATCGATTCCGCGTACATCAAGCAGGCGCTCGGCGATTTCCCTTTGATCGGCATGTTCGGCGGCTACGAACTCGCGCCGCTCGGGAGAGCCAATCATTTGTTCGCCTATACGGGTGTGTTGGCGCTGATCACAGAATCGGAGTAATCGAGCGATGGAATATTGGAGTATTGGGCCGGAATCCGGACCATCACTCCAATTAGGTTCCCCTGACCCTTTTGCGTTTGTTGTTGAGATAATCGACCATGATGTAGTTGCCCATCTGGTCTGGGGTGGTGTAGAAGACCCGGCCGGTGTTCATGCGCGAGAGCTGGTCGACGAACCCTTGGCGGTAATAATCGGCGCCCAGCATGAACGTATTGATCTTGATGCCGCTCTGGGTGCAGCGCTTCACTTCTTTCAACGTCTCGTGGACGATGCGGCCGTGCAGCATCGCCGAGCCCCAGCCGCTGTGCAGTCTGCCGCCGCGGTCGAGGGTCGCCGCCGTCGGTTCGCCGTCGGTAATTAAAATAATTTGCCGGTTGGCGGCGCGACTATTGTTGCCGAGCAAATTGCGCGCGAAACGCAGCGCTTCTTTGATGTCGGTGCCGTGTTCCATGAAATAGGTCAGCGATACGATGGACGGCAAGTCTTCGGCTTGGATTAGTTTGGCGTTGGAGCGAAACGCCACCAGGTGCAAGGTGTCCTGGGGATACTTGGTTTGAATCAATCGATGCAGCGCCAGGGCGACTTTTTTGCCGGCGTGCAGCGCGTCGTTCATCAACATGGAATAGCTGACATCGATCAACAGGGCGGTTTCACTGACCGTCGAATACTCGACGCGGTTGACCGAGAAGTCGTCGGGATGGATTCTCAGCGGCTCGCCAGGCTTGCGTTTCTCCAGGGCGTTCATTACGGTTTCGCTGATGTTGATGTTCATCGGGTCGCCGTATTCGTAAAGCTTGGTCTCCTCCAAGTGCTCGCCCTGGGAGCCGCGCGCCGATGTGTTGTGGTTGCCCGAGCGGCTTTTGTTGAGCATGTGAAAAATCTCGCGCAGCGCCTTGTCGGCGATCTTGCGCATGCCCTTGGCGGTCAGCTTGAGGCCGTGGCCGCCGCGCATGATGTAGCCTTCTTCTTCGAGCATCTGTTCGACGTTCTGCAAGTATTTCAAATTTTCGTAGGCTTCGTCGCCGAGCAATTCGCGCAGTTCGTCGAGATTCAATTCCGATGGATCGCCCATGCCGCGCTGGCCCCAGCGGAGAAATTTTTCCAGACCGCGCAATTGACTGAGAATCTGGCCGGCTTCGCCCGTGCCCATGCGCTGCGAGCCTTGGAACGGGAACTGATTCATCAGCTGTTCCAACTGCTGCATCTGATTCATCATGTCGCTCATCTGCTGCAGCTGTTCCTCGCTCATGTTGCTCATGTTTTCCAACATGCTTTCGAGGTTGTTGATGGCGTTGTCCATCATGCTCGGCAGGCTGTTCAAGAAATTCTCGTCGTTCAACAGCTCGCTCATGCGGTCGAGCATGTCCATCAACGATTGGGGATTCTGCTGCCCGCTCATGTTGGGCTGGCCCTGCTGCATGCCGCGCTCTTTGATCTGATTTTGCAGCCGTTGCTGCAATTCTTGATAGCGCTGATAAGCCTCCGACATTTTCTGGTTCATCTCGTCCATGCGGTCCGAGAATTTGCCCGACATGCGCTCCATGAAGTTGCGCATCTGTTCGTTGTAGGCTTCCATTTTCTCGGCGAGCTTGGCGAGCTTTTCGCTCATCGCCTGCTGTTCTTCGGGCGTCAGCTTGAAAGACTCGGGCGAGTATTTATTGAGCAGTTCGCGGCGCTTTTCATCGGCTTGGCGCAGAAAGTCGCGCATGCCCTTGACCGAGCGTTGGCCATCTTCGGAGGTAAAGCCGCGCCGCATCAGGTCGCGAAGCGCGCGCCGGACCCCTTCTTCTTCGAGCAAATGGTCGGACAGCTGATTGAGTAAATCGTTGGTGGTCGGGAAGAGAACCTGCTGTGTGCCGTCCCATTCGGTGTAGCGGTGGACTCTCATGTGTCAGTGACTATAGCGCAGTTTGGACATCTGTCAAACCGAAAAACCGGCGCTTCAGTCCGGGTGTGCGAGGAGTTCGATGCGGTATCGCGCCACCCCTTTGGATTTGTCCGAGACTTCATATAAATGTTGATGTGAACTCAACGTCATGAACACCTTTGATTACGTCATTATTGGCGCCGGTTTTGCCGGCGCCGCCACCGCTTACCATCTCGCCCGGCGCGGCGTCGGCAATATTTTGCTGTTGGAGCAAGAGAGCATTCCGGGATTTCATTCCTCGGGGCGCAACGCGGCGATGCTGCGCCAGTGCGTGTCGGAACCGGATTTGACTAAATTGGCTCGTGCAGGCGCGAACTTTATCCGTCATTTGCCGAGCGACTGGCCGGAGCCGGTGCCGTTCAAACAAAACGGCTCCCTGTTGCTCGGTAGCGGCGCCGGTTGGAAGAAACTTCAGCGTGACGCCGAAGTGGGCTTGAACGCCGGCATTGAGATGGAGCTGTGGACGCCGGAGCAAGCCAAACGCCGGGTGCCGGTGTTGCAGCAAGCGGAGTTCGAAGGCGCGGCTTGGTGCGGCACCGATGGTATCGTCGATATTCACGCCTTGCTTTCTGGTTATTTGAAATACGCCGCTACGAAGGGCGCGCAGATTCGTTACAACCGCGCGGTTCAATCGGTGCAGTCAGTGGATGGCATGTTGGAATTGACCACCGGCAAAGAAATAATTAAGGCCAAGGTACTGGTCAACGCCAGTGGCGCTTGGGCCAATGTCATTGCCGAATTGGCCGGCGCCAAAGCGCTGCCGCTCAAACCTTGCCGGCGCCATCTGTTCGTCTCGCCGCCGATGGATTGGGTCGATCGCGCGTGGCCGTTTGTCTGGGACGTAACCCATGACATTTATTTTCGCCCGGAAGGCGAAGGGTTGTTGCTCTGCGCGTGCGATCAAACAGAATTGGCGCCCGGCGATGCGCCTGTGGACGACAGCGTCAAAGAAATGTTGGCGGAAAAAATCGAACGCTTCATGCCGGCGCTAAGCGGTGTCAGCATCAGCCGCGGCTGGGCCGGCATGCGCACGCTAACGCCGGATGGCCGCTTCGTCATCGGTTGGGATTCGCACATCGAAAATTTTTTCTGGGTCGTTGGACTGGGCGGGCACGGTATGACCACCAGCGCGGCGGTGGGCGAATTGGCGGCGGAACTTCTGCTTGGCGGTCCGGGAAAAAAATCCGCCCCGTTCACGCCGGAACGATTCGCGTGAGGAGGGTCGGTGAAATGATGCGCAGATTAATGCCCCGTTCGGAAATGGTTGAAATCCCTCGCCCCTTCATCGGCGTTCAGGACAAGCTTCAGGCGAAGAAAGGTTTTGTCATGCCGGCGAAGGCCGGCATCCATCTACACTTTTGGTGCAGTGCCAAAAAAAACCTGGATTCCGGCCTGCGCCGGAATGACGGAACGGAGAGTCGACTTTTAGTCGACGAATTCAGAATCCCTCGACTTAAAGCCGAGGGTTGTTCAGTTTTGTTGATGGTTCTTATTTCTCTAGTGTGCGCCGCTGCGGTCCATGGCGCCCAGCCGACCAAGTTGCGCTTCTCCTATTCGAGCCGGAGCAATTCGATTGCGCCCTTTCAGATCGCTTTGACCAAAGGATTCTTCGCCGAGGAGGGGATGGACGTGGAGATGATCCAAATCAATCCCCGGCTCGGCGCCACGGCGCTGCTCAATGGCGACATCGATTTCACCACGACCTTCGGGACGACGTTGCGCGGCGTCATCGGCGGCTTTCCGATCAAGTTCGTCGCCGTATCGGTGCGCAAGTCGGAACATTTTTTGATCGTGCGGCCGGAAATAAAAGAGCTCCGCGAACTGGTCGGCAAGAAGCTCGGCGTGGCGACCTTGTTCGGTTCGGACCAGCGCGCCGCCGAAGAGATGGTTCGCGGACGCGGCTTTTCGCCCAACATCATGAAGCCGGTGGCCGTCGGCGAGGCGCCGGTGCGCGCCCAAGCCTTGCGCGCCGGTGTGGTCGACGCCATCGCAGTGTCGTCGCCCTTCGATCTGAGCCTCCAAGCAGAAGGCTTTCGCGCCTTGGCCGGACCGAAGGATGTCGAAATGGCGCTGCCGACTTCCGGTATCGCCGTGGCCAGCCGCTTGCTGCAACAAAATCCCCAGCATGTGAAGCGCGCCGTGCGCGCCTTGATGAAAGCGCACCGTTTTGTTTTCGATAACCGCAAAGAAACGGTGGCGCAAATGATTCGTTACTTGGAGCAAAAGCCGGAAGTGGCGGAGCGCTCCTACGATATTTTGTCGTTGTCGCTCAGCCGTAACGGCGAGATCACCGATCAAGAATGGGATCTGCTCACCGAGAAAAAGAAGCCGGTGGACGAGGTGCGCGACTTCACGCTGCTGCGCGAAGTGCAGAAGGAATTGAAAATTCGTTAACGAGGTGAATCATGGCGATGACTATCGAACGGGGTAAAAAATATTCGACTCAACAGGCCAAGGCGATCGTCGACGGACTGTACACTCAAGTTCGCCAGCGCTGGGAGGAGCGGGTCAATCAGAAGCCGTTCATGCAGCAGTTGATGGCGGGCAAATTGCCGCTCAAGACTTTACAATTATTTTTTCGCAACTGGGGCGCCTATACCATTGAAATCAACACGCTGACCGCCTGCACCTATCACAAGAACATTACATTCTTGAAAGTTAACCGCGATCTGATGGGGCCGCTGGGCGAGAAGATCGCCGATGAATTTATTCATCCCAAGCCGCCGGGCCATTTTCTCGTCATGATGGAAACCGCCAAAGCTTTGGGCTTGAGCGAAGATGAAGTCTTTGCTTCGTCGATGCTGTCGGAGTTTCGCGGCAAGATCGATTTCATGCGCGGCGTGGTTTACGAGGGCTCGGCTGCCGAATGGTACGCCGCGGTGACCACCGAAGAGCAGATTGGCCACTGGTCGGCGGCTTGTTACAAGGCGCTGACGACGCACTACGGCTTCGACCGCGCCAAAGCGACTTATTTCGCGACCCATGTGGAAGCGGACTTGGAAGAACATGAAGAAGGCGTGATGGGCCACGCGAGTTTCAACCGCATGGCGCTCCAGCGCTTGCTTGAAACCGGCATGGCCGACGAGCGTCCGACTTACGGCTTGGAATACTGTGCCATGACTTCAGTGGATTTGCACGGCGCGATGTTGCGGGCGGCGTTGGAAGAGGCGGAGCGGGGGTAGGGGAGATTGGAGTGATGATGTGTTGGAGTTGTGGAGTGATGTGAAGAAAATTATTCACCACGAAGGCATGGTTCGACGCGACTCACCACAGGCTCCGGACACGAAGGTTTCGGAAGAATAATATTCCGACCTTCGTGCTCTTCGTGTCCTTCGTGGTGAAATAAATTTTGTCAATTCATTTCGGAGGTTTATATGATGGAACAAGTTCGAGGCGTGGTGTTGCCCAGTCCGACGGTGTTTCGCGACGACGGTAGTGTCGATGAAAAACTGATGCGCGAGTTGACCGATTGGTTCGTCGCCTGCGGCGTGCAGGCATTTTTCATTCTTGGTTCCTACGGTCAAGGCGCGGCGCTGAGTGCGCCTGAGCGCAAGCGCGTCGCCGAGATCGTCGTCGAGCAGGTGAAGCATCGCGTGCCGGTGGTAGTTCATATCGGCGCGGTCGATCCCTACACCGCGATCGATTTGGGCAAGCATGCGAAAGCGATCGGCGCCGAAGCGGTCGGTCACGTTGGGCCGTATTATTACGCCGATCGTTCGGAGTATGAGATCGTCGAGCATTTGAAAATGGTCGACCGCGCCGTCGGCATGCCGATGTTGATCTACAACAACCCGCGCTATTCCGGTTACAACATTCATCCGGCGTTCATGGCGCGTTTGGTCGAAGCGGTGCCAAACATTTTCGGCGCCAAGTTGGCCATGGGCAGCGTTGATGAAGCGATGGCGTACATGAAACTGGTCAAGGCGCCCTTCGCGCCCTACGCCTTGGCGAGCAATTTGGTTTCGGCTATGTCTGTCGGCGTCGCCGGTACCATCAGCCCACCGCTGGCGGTGACGCCGGAGATCGGCGTCGAGCTGGTGCGCGCCATCGATGCCGGCGACGCGGCGCGGGCGCTGGCTTTGCAGAAGGATGTCATTCGCATTCACGATCTATTCTTGCGTCTCGCCGGTCCGTTCGGCAGGACAATTTATTGCGAAGCGATGCGGCTGCGCGGCTTCGACGTAAAAATGTATCCGCGCTGGCCCTCCAAACCGCTCAGCCGCGAAGCCTACGATGAACTGCGCGATTTGTTCAGCGAATTGAAAATTATCGGCGCGCCGGCGCGGAGCGCTTAATTAGGACCCTCACCCTTCCCTCTCCCATCGGAATGGGCGAGGGTAAGATCTTTAGGAGAGACTTTTGGTGATTACGAAACTTAGTCAGAAAAATTGGCGGCGCGATGTGACTTTGGTTGTCGCGTTCATTGTGAATTCGCTGATCGCGTGGCCAGTGGCGGCGCAGGAGCGCGTGCGCATCGCCTTGTCGGTGCGCAATGTGGTGTTTCTGCCGTTTTACTACGCCAAGGAAACGCGGATCTTCGAGAAGCATAATCTCAGCGTCGAGTTGATCCAGATGCGCAGCGACTTGCAAATGGCCGGCGTGGTTTCCAACGAGATCGACTACACGCCGGCGATCGGGCCGGCGACATTTCCGGTGGCCAACGGCGCCCCGCTCAAGGGCGTCGCGGTGCTTTACAAAGCGCCGCTGTTCTCCTTGGCAAGCGCGCCCAACATTGCCAATGCTAAAGAGCTGGAGGGCAAGAAAGTTGCCGTGTCGCGCATCGGTTCGGACAGCCATCGCTTCGGCTCGCAACTCTTGGAAATCGCCGGCGCCGATCCCAAGAAGGTTACCTTCATTCAAACCGGCAGCACCACCGTCAGTCTGACTTCTTTGCAGCAAGGCGTGGTCAATGGCGCGGTGTTGAGTCCGCCGTTCACCGGCATCGTCGCCGAGAAGGGCTTTCGCATTCTGGTGCGCAGCCGGCAATTGATCGATTCGCCTTGGCTCGGTTTAGTTGCCAACAAAAATAAATTGGAAAAACAGCCCGAGCAGGCGCGCAACGTGTTGCGCTCCATGCGCGACGTGATCGCGGCGATCCGGCGCGACAAGCCGGGGGTGGTCAATTACATCGTCAAGAACTTCAACGTCAGCCTCGCCAACGCGACGGAATCCTATGACGACATCGCCGGCGTGATCATCGATTCGATGATCATGCGCGACGAGCAGATGCAAAAATATCTTGACGGTATCTTTCAGCGCGGTGAATTGTCCAAGCCGGTGTCAGCCAATGACATGTTCGATTTCTCGCTGCTGCGCAATTTGAAATAGTTTGTCCGGCATCCACCGACGAAAGGATCTTACCATGGCAGATCAACCGACTCTTTCTCTCGCCGCCGGCTATCACCTGCGCGCCAAGGCGCTTTGCGATGGCCGGGTGAAGCTGAAAAACTTCGAACTCAATGCGCTCGCCTTCGAGAACGACGGCGAAGGCCATGACGCGTTCATGGCGGGCAAGTTCGACGCCGGCGAATTCTCCCTCGCCATGTATCTGGCATTGAAGAGCCGCGGCGCGCCGTTCATGGCGATCCCGGTGTTTCCCAACCGTAAGTTTCGCCAGTCCTACATTTTCGTGCCGGAGAATTCGCCGCTCAAAGAAGCGGCACAATTGAAGGGCAAAAAAGTCGGCATCCCCAGCTGGCTCAACACGGCGGGGTTGTGGGCGCGCGGAATTTTGAGCGACGAGTACGGCGTCAAGGCGCAGGACATTCATTGGATCATGCCGCACAAAAATAAAGTCGATGTCACCCTGCCAGCGGGCACGCGGCTCGATGTCGTGGCGAGTGAAGAGTCGTTGGCGGGGCGCATGCTCAAGGGCGAGTTCGACGCCATCATCGTGCCGGATTTTCCCGACGAGAAAGGCTGGCGCCGGCTGTTCGTCGATTCCAAAGCGGTCGAGCAAGACTTTTTCAAACGCACCGGGATTTTTCCGACCAGCCACGCGATTACGTTTCACGCGGGGTATTTGGAAAAATATCCGGAGGCGGCGCAGGAAATGTTCGACGCTTGCGTGGCGGCGAAAAATCTTGCGCTACGCGACGATGCCGATGCGACGTATTCCAACTTCGTCTGGAATCGCCAGGTGTGGGAGGAGCAGCAGGCGGTGATGGGTGCCGATCCGTGGAAGTTCGGCATTAAAAACAACGAGAAGGTTTTGCACACGATCGTGCGGTTCGCCGGCGAGCAAGGGCTGTTGGCGAAGCCGGTGACGTTGAGCGATTTGTTCGCGTCTATCGATGAAACGAGTTGACGATTTCTTAACCCTCGCCCATTGGGAGAGGGCAGGGTGAGGGCAAGGGCGACCGCCGGTCGCCTCTACAAGAGCCTTTACGCCGAATGCGCCCTCACCCCTATCCTCTCCCAGAGGGAGAGGAAGTAAGAGTGGAAAAGGAAACTAGGAAAGACTTTTTAAATGGCGATCACCACACATGAACATGGCGGCCACGGCGATCATGGCCACGATCACGAAGGCGCCGTGGGTCCGCATACGCATTTGACCAGCGTCGGCATCGATATCGGCTCGTCGACTTCGCACTTGATGTTTTCGCGTTTGTTGATCGGTTATCCGTCGGTGTTGCAACGCAAACCGATGGTGCTCGAACGCCATGTTATCGCGCGTTCGCCGATTTTACTGACGCCGTTTTCCGGCGACTGGAATATCGAGGCCGAGCCGCTGCGCGAACTCGTGGATGCGACGTTTCAAGAAGCGGGTCTGTCACGCACCGACATCGACACCGGCGCGGTGATCATCACCGGCGAGGCGGCGCGGCGCGACAACGCGGCGAAGATCGCCGAGCTGTTCGCCGACGAGAGCGGCAAATTCGTTTGCGCCACCGCGGGGCCGACGTTGGAGACGATTATGGCGGCGCATGGCTCGGGCGCGGTGTTGGAGAGCCGTGCGCATGGCGGCGCGCTGCTCAACATCGATATCGGCGGCGGTACGACCAAGATTAGCGTCATCGAGAACGGCAAAATTCTCGCCACCACGGCGCTCAACATCGGCGCACGTTTGGTCGCCTACAACGGCGCCGATGAAATTATCCGTTTGGAAACCGGCGGGCGACGCTTTCTCGCCGCGCTGGGAAAAAATTTGGGTTTGGGCACAAAATTGGATGAAGATCTGCGCCGCCAGTTGGCCCGCCGCATGGCCGAGGCGCTGTTCGCCGCGGTTACCGGCGGCGATTCGCCTTGGGATGATTTTTATGTGGGCGCGGGCTTGGGGCCGTTGCCGAAGATCGCCGGCGTGCTCTTTTCCGGCGGCGTGTCGGAATATATTTACGGCCGGGAAACGATGTCGTTCGGCGATCTCGGGCCTTATCTCGGCCGGGAGATTCGTCGCATCGCCGATCAGCATGACTGGAATATTCTCGACGCCGGCGAAGGCATTCGCGCCACGGTGATCGGCGCTTCGCAATATACCGTGCAGTTGAGCGGTGAAACGATCTTCGTTCCACCGAGCATGAAACTGCCGGTGCGCAATCTGCGGGTTTTCGTCGTGCACGCCGACTGGCAAGCGCCGGTGGCCGAGCGCGTCACCGGGGCGGTTAGCAAAACTCTTGGCGCGCGCGATCCAGAAGTGCGCGGTACGCCGTTCGCACTGGCGTTCGCGACGCCGGCATTTGTCGGTTACGGCTCCGTTCAAGACATGGCGAAAGGTATCGACCGCGCCTTCAGCCAACTTGCCGCGGACGATCGGCCTGTGGCGCTGGTGTTTGGCCAAAACGTCGGTCAAGTGGTCGGCGGTATGTTATCGGCGAAATGGAACATGCCGTGCATCGACGAGGTGACCTTGTCGGAGTTGGATTTTATCGATGTCGGCGAAGTCGTTGCCGAGGAAGGTTTCGTGCCGGTGGTGATTAAGAGTTTGGCTTTCGGTGTGTGAGCTCTTCCAAGGAATGGGAAGGGTGCTTTACATCGGAGAAAGATTGACCGGTGGTTGGACAGTGCAAACTTGCATGTGTTAAAAACTGTAGGTGGCTTTAGTCACTTAGATGACGGTGGATGGTGTGAGATTCTCGGGTTAAGATGATTCACCACAGAGCGCACAGAGATCATAGAGCGCAAGATTCGGAGCTGAAAATATGGCGGATGGTTCGTTAAGTTTGGAAGCGATGTGGGAAGAGTTGGTACGGCTGTGCAACGCGCAGTTTGCGTCGCCGCAGTTTGCCCGCATGCTCGGCACGAAGTTTAGCCAGAAGCGGGCGCAGCAGTATTCGATCCAGATGGCCTATTACGTGCAGAACCGGCGCGACTGCTGGGGCTACGTGCAAGGTTCGGCGCCCCTCGATATCAAGCAAATGGTTTGGCGCCATGAAGAAGACGAGTTGATCGGTCAGAAGGCTCAAGGTAAGGTCGATCACATTACCCTGGCGGTGAAAGAGGGCGAAGTGTTCGGCCTCAAGGCGGAAGCGTTCGAGACCACGGCGCGGCTCGAAGGCGGCGAGGTTTGTTTCAGCGCTTGGATTCGTTTGGCGCAGCGCTCGTGGCTCGAAGCGATCGCCGCTTCGGCGATTCTCGAAATGCGCAACTCGGGGGAATTGATCCAAGGCGGCTCGTTGTCGCGCCGCATCGGAGAAATTTTTCAGCGCGATCTCGGCATTCCGATGAAACAACAGATCAACAACGCCGAGCATGTCGTGATGGATGTCGAGCATGCGCACCTGCTCATGCAAGTGGCGCGTAAATATGCCACCACGGAATCGGCGCGGCGGGAGATTCTCAGCGGCGCGCGGGAAAGTTTAGTGATCGATCGCGTCTACCGCGGCCATTTGGCCGAAATGTTGGAAGCGTTGCCGTAGCCCGGCTCTAGCAGGCTACTGAAAAAAGCGGAACATGCTTCGACAAGCTCAGCATGAACGAATTTTTCTCAGTGATTTCAAACTCTGATCCGTTCGTCCTGAGCCGGTCGAAGGACTCCGAGAGGCTTTTCAGCCCACTGCTAGGCAAAAATAATTTTGGAGGAACCATGGGTTTAGTGAAGGATTTGTGCGGCCAGTTGGACCAGATGGTCAACGACCAATTTAGCAGTATCGAATTCACAAGTTTTCTCAACGTGCCGCTTACTCTAGACCGCGGCCGCTTCTATGTCGTCCAGAACGCGCTGTACACTAGCAACCGGCGCGACTGTTGGGGCTATGTCCAAGGCGGCGCGCCCCTCGAAGTGAAGCGGGTGATCTGGGAACATGAGAGCGACGAGCTGATCAACGATCCGCGCGTCGGCATGGACCACTTTAACCTGACCGTAAAGCAAGGCGAAGTGATCGGCCTCAAGCGCGAGGATTTCGAGAACGTTCAAGTGCCGGCGATGGTGCAGGCCTGCTTTCACGCTTGGCATCATATCGCCATGCGCGGCCACTGGCTCAGCGCTTATGCCGCTTCGCATATGCTCGAGCGGCGCAACAACGGCAAGATCGTCAAAGGCGGCGGCATGTCGTTTCGGGTCGGCAAGAAGTTCGAAAACGAGCTGGGTATCAGTTTGAAAAAAATGATCTCCCTCGACGTGCACGTGGCCGCAGACATGGACCATTCGGACAACATTTCCGAAATGTTCGAGCGCTACGTCAAAACCGCCGACGACGCCGAGCGGGTTCTGGAAGGGGCGCGGGAATCCATGGCGATCGATCGCGCTTATCGCGGCGCCTTGGGCTTCTACTTGGAAAAAATAAATTAACGAGGATGATGAGAGTATGAAAAACTTAAACGAAGCATCGGCATATTCCGCCAAGAGTCCCTACGAAATTTACCAAGAGTGGGAAGAGATCCCGGTGCACAAAGGCTTCATCGTCGAAGATCTCTTGGCGTTGAAGCTCGGCGACTGGCAGCGCAGCGGGGGCAAGGCGGCCTTCGTCAATCAAGACGGCGCCGGCGGCATGTGCGACACGATGGTGGAGGAAATTCCACCCGGCGGTCAGTTGAAGCCGCAGCGCCATATGTACGAGAAAGCGGTGTTCATTCTTTCCGGTCAAGGGGCGACGACGATCTGGAACGACGGCGGCAAGAAACATACTCTGGAATGGCAAAAGGGCAGTCTGTTCTCGACGCCGCTCAATACCTGGCATCAGCATTTCAACGCCCAAGGCAGCGAGCCGGTGCGCTTGATTTCCCTGACCGATGCGCCGGTGGTGATCAATCGTTACCGCAATCTCGATTACATTTTTAAAAACAATTTCGTTTTTGGCGATCGCTACGAAGGCGGCGCGGATGCGTGGAACGGCGCCGGCGGGCGCTACTTGGGTCCGGAGATCAAGCGTGGCCGGGTATGGGAGTCCAATTTCATATCCGATCTATGGGCCTTCGAGCCGAAGGATTACAAAGAGCGCGGCGGCGACAATCGCACGACGCTTTTTGAATTCGTCGATAACACGATGAGCGCGCACATCTCCGAGTTTCCAATCGGCAAATACAAAAAGGCCCATCGCCACGGCGCCGGTGCGCATATCGTCATGCTCACCGGATCGGGTTATTCTTACCTATGGCCGGACGGCGAATATGGCACGAAGCGGCGCGTCGAGTGGGGCCGCATGAGCATGTTCACGCCGCCGATGCAGTGGTGGCACCAACATTTCAATTCCGGCGCCGAACCGGCGCGCTATCTGGCGCTCAAGCCCTGGGGATTCAAATTCAAAGTCGAAGATCTCAAGGATACCGGCGAAGACGTTAAGAACGGCGGCGCGCAGATTGAGTACCAAGATCAGAATCCGGAGATTCACAACATCTTTCTCGGTGAGTGCAAAAAAAGCGGCGCCGAGGCGCGCATGCCGATGTTCGCGGCGTAGTTGAATGAGATTTTTTACTACCCCTGGGGCGAAGTCTTATGGTAATATTTTTAAAATGAGCGGCTTCGCAGTATAGCGCCGGATCATGAGAGCGGAAAAGTTGAAGCAGTTAAAATCAAACGCGGGCATGACCCTACTTGAACTGTTGATCGCCATGGCGGTGATCGGCTCATTGGCCGCCATCTCGATCCAGGAATTCAACAATCACCGCCGCCGCGCCATCGATTCGTCGATGCGCGGCGAGCTGCGAAACGCGGCCATGGCGATGGAGAGTTACTACGGCGAAAATCTCGAGTATCCCGCGTCGTTATCGTCGATCCTCTTGGTCGGTTACCGCAACACCGCTTCGGTGACGTTGACGATCACGGTCACTTCACCGTCGAGCTACAATCTCAATGCCGCCCGCGCCGCGGGAACCCAGGCAAGTTTTACCTTCGATAGTGCCACCGGACTGATCAACTGACGCCGCAGACATTTTGGGTCTTATGGCACCGCAGAGGCGCGGAGGGCGCGGAGTAGGGATTTGTGATTAAAATACTCCGCACTCTGTGATCTCCGTGCCTCCGCGGTGTAATCTTCTTCCGAGAAAAACGCAACCACCAAGTTTTTGAATCATCGCGGGATGCTTCGTCGCCGCGTGCTCCGCCCGCCGCCGGCTACTTTGCCGTGCGCAGGAAGTAGGTTTGCCCGGTAATATATTTTGCCGCGTCGGACAGCATGTAGCGGACCAAGCCGACGATCTCGAATTTATGCGTCAGACCGTCCATCAGCGGCGGGATTTCTTCGCGCTTCTTAAACGCTTCGTCGGTGAAGCCGATGCGCGACATCGGCGTGTCGGTGGCGCCGGGGCAAACGCAGTTGACAGTGATATTGTTGGGCGCAAGCTCCATGGCGAGGGATTTGGTGAACGCGATAACCCCGGCTTTCGACGCCGCGTAATGGGCCGAGCGCGCCTGGCCGGCGACGCCGCGTCCCGATGCGATGCTCATGATCCGCCCTTCGCCGCGCGGGATCATATGTTTGGCCGCCGCTTGGGCGCACAGAAAAACGCCTTTCAAATTGATCCGCATCAAGCGGTCCCACATCGCCTCCGGCATGTCGATGATGGCGACGCGATCCATGACGCCGGCGCCGCAGAAGATGTAGTCGACCTGGCCATACTTGGCGATAGCGCTTTGCATCATCGCGGCGACGCTGGCCGGATCGCCGACGTCGACCTGGACGGCGATGGCGTTGCCTTTGGCCGCGTTGATCTCGGCGGCGACCTTGTCGGCGCCGTCTTTGGCAAAGTCCGCAATTACCACGTTCAATCCGTCGGCCGCCATGCTGCGGCAGATATCCGAGCAGATGCCGCCGGCGCCGCCGGTGACGAGAATTGTCTTGCTCATGTTGCCCTCGCTTTGGTTAGATTTTAGTTGACGCTATCATTAGAAATCGCCGCGGGTCAACTCAGCTCGCCCATTTTCGACCGAGGAAGCGAAACAGATTGGTCGCCAAGCGCGTCAACATGAGCGCGCCGATGGCGCTGACGATGCCCATCAAGCCCCAATTGTATTGCCCCGCCGCCCAGGCGATCGGCAGAAATAGGCAGAGGCCGCCGGCCAGCATGGCCCACATGAGATAGCGGGTGTCGCGGGCGCCGATGAGCAGGCCGTCGAGAACGAAGACTATGCCGTTGAGCGGTTGGAACAAGCAGACCAGTAACATGATTTTTACCGTGAGTAGCGCGATGACTTCGGCGCTACCGGTGAAAAAATCGACGATGAATTGCCAAGCGGTTAGAAACCCGAGCGCGAAGAGCATACCGGTCGCCAATCCCGCCAGCGTCAACGTCACGCCCATGCGGTTGGCCGATTTCACTTGTCCCTCGCCCAAAAATTTCGCGGTCAACGCCTGGCCGGCGATGGCCAGGCCGTCGATGACATCGGAGCAGAGCATGAAAAGTTGAAAAATAATTTCATAGGCCGAGAGCGTCGCCGCGCCCATGCGCGCGGCGCTACTGGTGGCGAACACTAGCGACAAGCGTAAGGCGCCGGTGCGGATGGCGAGATCTTGGCCGATGCGAAACAGCGGCCGTAATCCAGCGCGGGTGATGCGCCATGGGACGGCGCGGTATTCGGCATTGTGCTCCGAGGTCAGAAAGAGCGTGAGATAAATCATCGCGCCGCACAGCTGGGCGAAACAGGCCGCCGCGGCGGCGCCGCTAAGCCCTAAAATGGGTAACCCGAAATGGCCGTAGATCAGTCCATAGTCGAGGACGAGCTGGATGGCTGTGGTGACGAAGGCGATCGCGAGCGGAGTTCGGGTATTTTGAATGCCGCGCAGAAAACCGACGGAGCAGTAAACCATCAGCGTCGCCGGCGCGCTGGCGATATAAAGACGAAAATAGCCTGCGCCAGCCGCAACGACGGCGTTTTCCGCGCCGAGCCAGCGATACAACGATTCGGCAAACATGTTGCCGGCGGCGGCGACGGCGAGTCCGCCGACGAGCGCGAGAAAGAGCGCGTGGAGATAAGTTTGACCGCAGCTTTTTTTGTCGCCGGCGCCGAAATGAAGACCGATCAGCGTGGTCGTGCCGAAAGTCAAAAATGCGAAGACCCAGTAGACGCTGCCGATGATCGCCGCGCCAATCGCACGCGCCGCAAGCGCTTCAGCGCCCAAACGGCCGATCATCGCGGTCTCGCTGATGTTCAATATTGGCAGGCTCGCCTGCGCGAGTATGGCCGGCAGGCCGAGCGCGAGAATTTCGCGGAGATGAGAGCGCGACACGGGGATTAACTCAAAATGCAAAATGCATAATGGAGATTGCAGAATGGCCGAGTCGGAGCGCGATGATCGCAGTCGTTACTAATTTTGCATTATGCATTTTTCATTCTGCAATCTGCATTGATTCAGTTCATCTGTCTGGCATCGCTGGGCGCGATGGTCCACGTGACGGTGTCGGGATGGATGATCCGCGCTAGCATTTCCAGACCGTTGACCAGGCGCGGTCCGGGGCGGCTGAAGTAGGCGTTGCCGTTAAGCGCGAAGACGTTGGCGTTTTTCACCGCGGGAAGATCGCTCCAGCCGGGCAGGGCACGGAGCGGCGTCGCTTCTTTGATCGTGCGCCGGACATCGAAGCCGCAAGGCATGAGCAAAACAACTTCCGGCTGGGCGTCGACAATTTGATTCCACTCGATTTTTGCCGACGGCTCGCCGGCGCGGCCGATGACGTCGACGCCGCCGGCCAAGGCGACCATCTCCGGCACCCAATGGCCGGCGCTGTAGAGCGGTTCGAACCACTCGAGACAAACCACTCGCGGTCGTTTGTCGGGCTCGCGCGCGCCGACTCGTTCGATACGTTGGCGCAAGTTTTCAACCAATGCCGCCGCCGCCGATTGGCGTTCGGTGGCGGCGCCGACCGTGGTGATGTCGTCGAGTATATCGTTCAAGCTGCGCGGATTGAGCGAAATAACTTTTGCCGGGTGCGTTAAACGCTCTGCCGCTTGGACCACTTGGTTGTAATCGAGGGCGCAAACTTCGCATAGCCCCTGAGTGAGAATGATGTCGGGGGCGGCGGCGTCGAAGGCCTGGGCGTCAATCGTGTAAAGGCCGGTGCCGGCAGCGAGAAGTTCGCCGACCTTGCAATCGATTTCGCTGGTGCTCATGTGTTGGGCGTCGATGGCGCTGTGGACCATGACGGATTTTTGTTTGGCCTCGGCGGGGAAGTCGCATTCATGAGTGACGCCGACGATCTGATCGCCGAGGCCGAGAGCGTAGGCAATTTCTGTGGCGCCAGGAAGCAGGGAGCAGATGCGCATGGGTAGATGATTAGCTGATGTGGTGCTGAGCCGCAACCAAGGCGG
This sequence comes from Deltaproteobacteria bacterium, assembly GCA_009692615.1. Taxonomy (NCBI): domain Bacteria; kingdom Pseudomonadati; phylum Myxococcota; class Myxococcia; species Deltaproteobacteria bacterium. The sequence continues at coordinate 17,989 of SHYW01000093.1, forward strand.
CGAAGAGATTCACCACAGAGGGCACAGAGATCACAGAGGGATAATTCGGAGTCGGAGGATTGGCCGCAAGGAACGCAAAAGCCGCAAAAAAATATTCAATCGCCTGTTCGGCTCAGATCCCCGCGTACCATTCGTAACCTTGGTCGGGCCAGTAGCCGCCTTTGCCGTCGGCGATTTTTTCGAAGCTGGCGACGAATTCCAAACTCTGAATGTATTTGGCTTGCTTGTAGCCCAACTGGTTTTCGACCCGCAGGCGCAGGGGCGCGCCGTTGGCTACCGGCAGCGGTTTGTCGTTCATTTCGTAAGCTAAAATAGTTTGCGGATGGACGGCGTCGATCAAGTCAATGCTTTCGTAATAATTGCTGCCGTCGCTATCGGCATCCATGCAGCGAAAGACCACATACTTGGCGTCCGCGGTGGGCTGCACTTTTTTGACGATTTCTTCCAGGCGCACGCCTTTCCATTTGGCGATGGCACTCCAGCCTTCGACGCAGTCGTGCCGGGTGATCTGGGTGCGTGACGGCAGGTTTTTTAAATCGGCGAGGGCGAAACTCGCCGGCTGCCGCACTAGCCCTTTTACTTCAAGCTTCCAGTCGTTGAATTGGTTCCCCGCCAATGTCGCGTAGTCGACGGTGATCGGCGGCGGATTGCCGTTGCTGCGAAATTTCGCCGAGATATCTTTTTCGCTAAACTCTTGGGCGAGCTTGCCGCGGCTCGCCAAGAGTCGCTGCACGCGGCGGTTGGCTTTTTCGGCGGAAGCGAGCAGCGAGTTGACCTTGTCGTTGCGGCTGAGCGCGTTGAAGGCCTTCTCACAGCCGGTGAGCCACAGCAGACCGGCGCCTTGCAGCGCGCCGAGTAAAAGGTTGCGGCGGGAAAACGCGGCGTTGAGCTTTGCCATTTGTTTCTCCAGAGCTTACTTCGCCGGGTTGGCGTCGTGGCCGGGAACTTTTTCTTTGTACCAGCCGGTGATCATCGAGCGCATGTTGTTGAAAAATCCTTGGGTGATGACCATGAAGACGTGGCCGCCGACGAAGGAGAGAATGCCGAAGGCGAGCAGAAAATGGATCGTGCGCGCCGACTGGCGGCCGGTGAACAGCGCCGGCATCCAGTTAAAAGCGACGTTCAATTGCGGCGACATCGCCATGCCCGAGAGCAAAATCAACGGTGCGAGCATGACGAAGACGCTGGTGTAAGCCATTTTTTGCAGCGGATTGTATTCGCCTTCTTGAGGCGAAGTTTTGCGCAGCTTCATATAGTCAGCGATCATCGCTGGGATCTTCGCGGCGTCGCGGGGTGTCAGCAAAAACTTTTTCATATGGCCGACGGCGAGGTTGTAGAGGATGTAGAGAAAGCCGTTGATGGCGAACAGCCAGCCGAAAAAGAAATGCCAGCGGCGCGCCCCGGCCAGCGAATAATAACCCGGCACAGTCAGCCAACTGGGAAACGCGCGCTCGGTTACGCCGGTGGCGGTCCGCTGCACGCCGAGGACGCCGGTGGTGTCGACCTGTTTGCCCAGCACTTCCACATAGCCGCGCGCTTCGCCATTTTTTTCACTGGAGCCAATCGTCAGCAGCGCTTTGTCCGGTTCGGAAGTGTGGCCCCAGTACAGATGCGGATGAGCGTTGAAGATCATCAGGCCGGACATCAACAAGATCATCAGCGCCAGCGCATTGGCCCAATGAGTTAGGCGGGTGATGCGATTGTGGCGATAGACGAGCGGATTTGTGGACATTGGAGCCTGCCTTTTGTTTTTGGAGATAGGACTTACGGGATTTAGATGACCGCTGGCCGCGAAAGGATGCAACTTAGGCGACGCCCTTGCCGAGTTCCGTCGTGCACGGACATTGATCGGGAAAGCGCACGCAGTCGAGTTCGGCTTCGGCATTGGCCTTAGTTGGTTTGGGTTGTCCTTGGGCCCGCAGCCGCTGAGTGGCAGACAACCAGAATATCACCATCGCCAAAGTCAGCCAGGCCATCCAACTGGTGTCCAGCGGGCCGTTTGCGTGGCCGCCCGGCGCGACTTTCTGCACCCATAGATAAAGCCCCAACGCGGCGAGCCCCTCGGCGACGCGTGCGCCGATGCCGTCGACGGCGATTTTTACCAGCGAGCGTTCGCCGGCCTCCACCGGGATGAACGCTTGCTCCCAAATTGACCGGTGCACCGACGAGCGCAGGCCGCCTTCGGTGACGCGCAGCACCGCCAAGCTAAACGCGGTGGCCGCGGTGCTGGCGAAACCGGCACCGCCGATCAAGGCGAAGGGTAAAATCATCAGGCCGCCGGCGACGCCGATTTTGTTTTGAATTCTTGGCGTGACGAAGAGTTGCAAGAGCAGCGAGCCGAAATTGAGCATGATATAAAAATTGGCAAAAAAGTTGGCGTTGCCTTTGGAGCCCATGCCGTGTTGTAGCAAAGTGATTATGTCAGGGGTTAACGGCAACGTAATTATGTCAGGGTGGAAGGATGACAACCCTGACAATGAAAGACGAGAAACGACTAGACATAATTCAACGAGTATATCGCAGCGAGATCACCGTGGTTGAGGCCG
>SHYW01000094.1 GCA_009692615.1 Deltaproteobacteria bacterium
TGTTGGCAGCTGGTGATGAGGGTTAGAACAACAGTCACGACAATCTTTCCCGTTCGCGAAAGCGAAAATCCGATTGATGACATCCCGAAGTCATCTTATTTGTCCTGATCGGAAAGTTGCGAAGGTTACTAGCGCGTCCGACGGAAGATTGTGACCCATTGCGGTTGTGAGGGCCACGAGGGTCATGAGGGCCACGAGGGTCAGACTTTTACGTCCCGACTTTGTTGCCATTGAATTCGTTCGTCATCGAATCAAGATCGGCCTGCCACATATCGATTTCTACTCCTCATGCAAACGAACTTACAACAAGCGCATGACGTATCGGTTCACGTCGAAAAAGATTTTTTGATATCCGAGGTCGCGATTACTGCTATGCGGCATTCAAATCGTTCCAGCCGTTCAATGGTTCGACAAGCTCACCATGACCGGCTCGGTCTTCCGCTCGTCCTGAGATCGTCGAAGGATGCGCTCCGCTCAAATCGTTCAACTGCGCGGTAACAACTCAGCGGAAATTAGCGTCACTCTACTGAAATCAGCGCCGATCTGACAAGGGGGCGAACTTTCCTGCAAAAAAAAACACGATCACGGACGTTATCGTGTTCGCTTCTTGAACTTTTTCGAGAGCGAAAATGATTTCGCGTAAGCTTGCACCGCGCTACCGGTTCATCGCGTCGAACAGATGCAGTTGGCGGGTGTGGCCTTCGTCTTCGAAGTGGACGGGGTAGTTACCGGTGAAGCAGGCGTCGCAGAAACCTTTTTTCTGGCCGTCGAAGTAAGTGTACATGCCCTCTTGGGATAAATAAGCGAGCGTGTCGGCTTCGACGAAGCGACGGATTTCGTCTTCCGTATTGTTCGCCGCGATCAGCTCGGTGCGGGTCGGCGTGTCGATGCCGTAGTAGCACGGCCCGATGGTCGCCGGCGAACTGACGCGCAGGTGCACTTCGGTGGCGCCGGCGTCGCGCAACATGCGGATGATCTTTCGGCTGGTGGTGCCGCGCACGATGGAGTCGTCGACGACGATGACGCGCTTGCCCTTGAGCACGTCGCGCTGGGCGTTGAGTTTGATTTTAACGCCGAAGTTGCGAATGGTCTGCTGCGGCTCGATGAACGTGCGGCCGACGTAGTGGTTGCGGATCAAGCCGAACTCGAGGGGAATTTTCGACTCTTCGGCGAAACCCATGGCGGCCGGCACACCGGAATCCGGCACCGGCGTCACCAAATCGGCGTCCACCGGACTCTCCCGCGCCAACTGGCGGCCGAGCGCTTTGCGCACGCGATAAACATTGTGGCCGAACAGATTGCTGTCCGGGCGGGCGAAATAAATATATTCGAAGATGCATTTGGCATGAGGCGTCGGCGGAAACGGTTTCAGCGATTCCACCGAGCCGTCGGCGCCGATTGTCACAATTTCTCCCGGCTCCACATCGCGCACGTACTCCGCTTCGATCAGATCGAGGGCGCAGGTTTCAGAAGCGAAGACATAGGCGCCGCGATTTTTGCCTTCGGGAAACCGGCCTAACACCAGCGGGCGAAAACCGTAGGGATCGCGCGCGGCGATCAGTTTATCGAGGGTCAAAAACAGCAACGAATAGGCGCCGCGGCAGCGCCCCAGAGCTTCGACGATCCGCCCCATCAACGTCGACTCCTTCGACGTGGCGATCAAATGCACGATCACTTCGGTGTCGGTGGTGGATTGAAATATCGATCCCGACAGTTCCAACTCCTCGCGCAGCAACGCACCATTGACCAAGTTGCCGTTGTGCGAGATCGCGATCGGACCTTGGGAATATTCAACGACGAAGGGTTGGGCGTTTTTGAGATGACTCTGGCCCGTGGTCGAATAGCGGTTGTGGCCGATGGCGCTGCGCCCTTCGAGCCGCTTGATCACGTCTTCCTTGAACGCGTCGGCGACCAAGCCCATCTTGCGATGCGAGATCAGCCCTTTGCCGTCCGAAGTGACAATGCCGCAAGATTCCTGGCCGCGATGCTGCAAGGCGTAGAGGCCGAGATAGACCATGTTGGCCGCCTCGGGGTGGCCGTACACGCCCATCACCGCGCACTCATCGTGAAATTTATCGGACATCGTCAGTTTTCGCGATCCATTGCTGTGAGGGCAACCACAGGGGGCTGCCCCTACAAATCCGTTTCCTTTTTTGCGTACTTTGCGGTTAACACTCCGAATCCGAATCTTCTTCTTACTTTGTGAACCTTGTGCTCTTTGTCGTGAATTCTTTGCCGAACTATTTGAGCCGAGCCGTCAGCCCATTAGACCAGATTGCCTTGAGTTCTTCTACCGCGATCTGCAGCAACGGCTGAATCGTCAGACGCGCGCCGCCCACAGTCCCGATCACCTGCAGCGGCACATGGCGGCGCTCGGCGATCTCTTTCAGGCCGTCGACGTTGGCTTCCTTGAGCGACACAACGATGCGCGATTGCGACTCGCTGAACAGCAATGCATCGCCGCGAATCATTTCCTGGGTCTCGATGCGCACGCCTAACGGCTTGTCCGGTCCGCCGACACAGCACTCGGCCAACGCCACGGCCAAACCGCCGTCGGACACATCATGGGCCGAGCGCAACAGCGACCCGTCGATCGCTTCGAGACAGCAGTTCTGCACCGCCAGCTCGAGTTTCAAATCGATCCATGGCGGGGTGCCTTTAGTTAGACCGTGCAGCGATTTTAAATATTCGCTGCCGCCCAACTCGTCGCGGGTACGGCCGAGTAGAACGACCACATCGCCGGTGGTTTTGAACCAAGGCGTCACCACTTTGCTAACTTTATCTAAAATGCCGACCATGCCGACGGTCGGCGTCGGGTGGATCGGCACGCCGTCGGTCTCGTTGTAAAAACTGACGTTGCCGCTCACCACCGGAACGTTGAGCGCGATGCAGGCGTCGCGCATGCCTTGAATCACTTCGGCGAACTGCCACATGACCGCGGGATTTTCCGGGCTGCCGAAGTTCAAACAATCGGTCAAGCCCACCGGCCGCGCGCCGACGCAGGCGAGATTACGCGCCGCTTCGGCCACCGCCAGTACGCCGCCGACGTAGGGATCGAGATAGCAGTAGCGGCTATTGCCATCGACGGTCAAAGCCAAGCCCTTGGCGCTGCCCTTGATGCGGATCACCGCGGCATCGGCGCCGGAAGCGACCACAGTGTTGGTGCGCACGAACTGATCGTACTGGCGATAGATCCACTCCTTCGAAGCGATGTTGGGCGAAGCTAAAAGCTGTTTGAACGCGGCGGTGAGATCCTTCGGTTCCTTGATCGCCGCGCCGTCGAGATGTTGCAGCTGATCCTGCGCCGCCGGCCGCGCCGCCGGCCGCTGATAAACCGGCGCTTCTTTGGTCAGCGCGGCGATGGGAATCCGTGCCACCTCTTCGCCATGCCAGCGGCAGCGAAATTGCTGATCGTCGGTCACATGGCCGACGACAACGGCATCGAGATCCCATTTGTCGAAAATCTCTTTGATCTTTTCTTCGCAACCCGGCTTGGCCACCAAGAGCATGCGCTCTTGCGATTCCGAGAGGAGAATTTCATAGGGCGTCATGCCGTTTTCGCGCATCGGCACAAGGTTGAGATCGAGCTCGATGCCGCAGCCGCCTCGTCCCGCCATTTCGGTGGAAGAACTCGTCAAGCCGGCGGCACCCATGTCTTGGATGCCGATGATGTAGTCGTGGTCGAACAACTCCAAGCAAGCTTCGAGCAATAATTTTTCTGTGAACGGATCGCCCACCTGCACCGTCGGCCGGCGTTGTTCTTTTTCCTCCGAGAACGATTCCGACGCCATGGTGGCGCCGTGAATGCCGTCGCGGCCGGTCTTGGAGCCGACATACATGACGGCATTACCGACGCCCTGGGCGAGACCGGTGACGATTTTTTTCTTATCGACTAAACCGAGGGTGAAAGCATTGACCAAAATATTGGCGTTGTAGCATTCGTCGAAATAACATTCCCCGCCCACCGTCGGCACACCGATACAGTTGCCGTAACCGCCGATGCCCGAGACCACGCCGGAAACCAAATAGCGCGTGCGCGGATGATCGATGGCGCCGAAGCGCAGCGAGTTGAGCGACGCGATGGGCCGGGCGCCCATGGTGAAAATATCGCGCAGGATACCGCCCACGCCGGTGGCGGCGCCTTGATAGGGCTCGATAAACGACGGATGGTTGTGGCTTTCCATTTTGAAAGCCACGGCGAGACCGTCGCCAATGTCGACCACACCGGCGTTCTCACCCGGCCCCTGTAAAACATAAGGCCCTTCAGTGGGCAAATTTTTCAAATAGACCCGCGAACTCTTGTAGCTGCAATGTTCCGACCACATGACCGAAAACACGCCGAGCTCGGTGAAGTTGGGCGCCTGGCCGAGAATGCCCACGACTTTTCCATACTCGTCGGGCGCGAGACCGTGGCTCGCCACCAGTTCCGGAGTCACTTCCGGTTGGACTAATTTTTTGCTCGGCGCCTCAGCCATGCCGCTTGGCCCTTTCGGCGCACGCCGCCGCGATGGAGGTGAAGATCTTCGCGCCGTCGTCGCTGCCGAGCATTTTATTGCAAGCGTCTTCCGGATGGGGCATCAAGCCGAAGACATTGCGCCGCTCATTGCAAATGCCGGCGATGTTCTCCAACGAGCCGTTGGGATTGGCCGGCGCTGTGGGTTTGCCTTTGGCGTCGACGTAGCGCAAAAGAATCTGGCGATTCTTGCGCAGCCGTTCCAAGGTCGGCTCATCGGCAAAGTAACAGCCCTCGCCATGTTTGATCGGAATCTGCAGCAGCTGATTTTTTTTAATGGCGCCGGTAAACGGCGTGTCGGTTTCTTCGACGCGCAGATGCACCGTCTGGCAGATGAATTGAAGTCCGGCATTGCGCACCAACGCGCCGGGCAGCAAACCGGACTCGCAAAGAATCTGAAAGCCGTTGCAAATGCCCAGCACCAGGCCGCCGCTCTCGGCGAACTTCACCACGCCGCGCATCACCGGCGAGAAGCGCGCCATGGCGCCGCAGCGCAGGTAATCGCCGTAGGAAAAGCCGCCGGGCAAGACCAGACAATCGAAGTCGCCCTGCAATTCGTCTTTGTGCCATAACGGCGTGACGGTTTGACGTAAATCGCCGCGCAACGAATCGACCACGTCTTGGTCGTCGCAAGAACCGGGAAAAGTGATGACACCCCAATGCATAAGTCGTAATGAGCGTTGAGTAACGAGTGCTGAGCTGGAGAAACTTATCGTTCTCAGGACTCCGGACTGATTTCAAACCGGTAGTCTTCAATCACCGTGTTAGTTAAAAGCTTATCACACATCTCGCGGATGCGAAGCTCCGCGGCTTGGCGCGACGGCGCTTCGACATCGAGTTCTAGATATTTTCCGACACGCACTTCTTTTGCTTCTGAGTAGCCGAGCGTGTGCAGCGAGCGTTCGATGGCTTTGCCCTGGGGATCGAGCACGCCGTGTTTCAGCGAGACAAATATTTTCACACGCATATGGGTAACCTTCGTGACTGGAGAATTATTTGAACGCTCGGCGAAAAATAAAATCGACGTTGGTCAAATGGTGCTTGACGCCCCAGATCGCGTCAATTTCTTTGGGCGCGAGATAGCGGCGAATTTCTCCGTCATTGAGGAGCTCGCGCTTCATGTCGCCGCCTTCCTTGCCGACTTTCAAAGCGTGGCGCTGGACCATGCGGTAGGCAACATCCCGTGAGATGCCCTTGGCGACCAGGGCGAGCAAAACTTTTTCCGAGAATACCGTGCCGCCGCTTTTTTCTAAGTTGCGCTTCATGTTGTCGGGATAGACGCACAGATTGCCCAAGACATAAGTCATGCGCCGCAACATGAAGTCCAACGCGATGGTCGCGTCCGGCGCGATGACTCTTTCGACGGAAGAATGGCTGATGTCGCGCTCATGCCAGAGCGGCACGTTTTCCATGGCGGCCATCGCATAGGAACGCATCAGCCGGGCCAAACCGGAAACATTTTCGGATAAAATCGGATTGCGCTTGTGCGGCATCGCCGACGAACCTTTTTGTCCCGCGGTAAACGGCTCTTCGGCTTCCTGCACTTCGGTGCGCTGCAAGTGGCGCACTTCGACGGCGAACTTTTCCAATGAGCTGGCAATGATCGCCAAGGTCGCGAAGTAAAAAGCGTGGCGGTCGCGCTGAATGATCTGATTGGAAACCAACGCCGGCTTAAGACCGGCTTTACGGCAAACGTAGGCTTCCACTTTCGGCGAGATCTGCGCGAAGGTGCCCACCGCGCCGGAAATCTGCCCGACGCAAATGTCGTCGACGGCCTTTTCGAAGCGCGACAAATTGCGCGCCATCTCTTGATACCAAAGCGCTAGTTTTAAGCCGAATGTGATCGGTTCGGCGTGGACGCCATGGGTGCGGCCGATCTGCACGGTCCATTTGTACTTGCGCGCCTGGCGGCGCAGCGCCTGCATGAGATTTTTAAGATCTTGGGTGATGATCGCCGAGGCTTCTTTGAATTGTATCGCCAGCGCCGTGTCCATGACATCCGAAGAGGTCATGCCGACGTGCAGGTAGCGCGCGTCGTCGCCGATGAACTCGGCGACGGAACTTAGAAACGCGATGATCTCATGCTTGACCTCGGCTTCGATGGCGCGAATGCGCTTGACGTCGAAGCGCGCTTTCTTGCGAATCCGCGCGATCGCGGCCTTGGGAACTTTGCCGAGCGTCGCCAACCCTTCGGCGGCGAGGATTTCCACCTCGAGCCATTTTTGAAAACTATTTTCCTCGGACCAAATGCGGCCCATCTCCGGACGAGTGTAACGCGCGATCATAAAATGAAATAGATATCGAATCGCTCAGCGGGTCAAGGGATGCAAATAATTTTCTATGTTTTTTTTTGCGCGTTGTCGGTGTGGCCGAAGCCGCCCTCTTGGCGCGTGGTCGTAGACAGCTCGTCAACTTCTTGCCACTGGGCGCGTAGCACCCGCTGCAAAACCATCTGCGCGATACGCTGGCCGCGCTCAATGACGATCAGCTCGCTGCCGAGATTGATGGCGATGATCTGAATCTCGCCGCGGTAGTCCGAATCGATGGTGCCGGGAGTATTGACTAGTGTGAAACCTTGCTTCAAGGCCAAGCCGCTGCGCGGCCGGATCTGCGCTTCGAAGCCGATCGGCAGGGCAATGGCGATACCGGTGGGAATCAAAGTGCGGGCCATGGGCGCCAACACGACGTCACTTTCAATGTCGGCGCAAAGATCGAGCCCCGCCGCCCCTTCGGTCATGTACGCCGGCAGATCGAGCGCGGCTGGGCCCGGCCGCATCCGTTTGATCTGCACGCGTATCTGTTCCACGGAGTCGCCAGAGAATAATTTAAAGTTAATGAGTCGAATTGAGACTGCTGATTTTGAAGCCGTCTTTGAAATCGCCGAGCAGCGTCAAAGTCATCGCTTCGGGATGAAACAAACTGTCGGCCAAGTGCACGACATCGTCGCGCGTCACGGCGCGGATGCGCTGGCAGATTTCCTCGGTGGTCACCGACTTGCCGTAATAGATTTCGTTGCGCGCGATGTGGCTCATCCATGAATCGGTGGATTCCAAGCCGAGCATCATGCTGCCGACCAATTGGCCGCGCGTGCGCGCCAACTCGGCTTCGGTAATTTCACCGGCGGCCATTTTTTTGAGTTCTTTCACCACCAGCTCGACGACTTCTTCGGCCGACTCGACGCTGGTGCCGGCGTAGACGCCGAGATAACCGACGTCTTTGTAGGACGACGAAAAAGAATAGACCGAATAGGCCTTGCCGCGCTTCTCGCGAATCTCCTGAAACAAGCGCGAGCTCATGCCGCCGCCGAGCAAGGTATTTAGCACATAGGCTGGATAGCGCCGGGGATCGCCCTGGGCGACGCCGGCCATGCCCAAACAGAGATGAACTTGTTCGAGATCTTTCGAATGGGGAAATACGCCGCTCGCCATCTCCGGCGCGGTTTCGCCTTCGAGAGGCGCAGTTGACGCATCTTTGGCGTCGACCACCGAACCCAAGCGCGCGGTCATCTCCTTGACCAAATCGTCGTGGCGAAAATTGCCCGCGGCGGAAACCACCACCCGGCGCGGCCGGTAACGGGTTTTGAAAAAATCGACGAAGTCGGCGCGCTGAAAACTATTGACCGTCTCGAGCCTGCCGCAAATCGGCCGGGCGATGGGATGATCTTTGAAGAAATCGACGCTGAACAGATCGTGAACGTAATCGTCAGGAGTGTCTTCAGCCTGGGATATCTCTTGCAGAATCACCGAGCGCTCGCGCTCGATCTCCTCGGCATCGAACTGCGAATGGAGAAAAATATCGCTCAACAGGTCGATCGCCAGCGGCAAGTCTTCATCGAGGACTTTGGCGTAATAACAGGTTTGTTCTTTGGAAGTGAATGCGTTCAAAACGCCGCCGACGGCGTCCATCTGTTCGGCGATCTCGGCGGCGCTGCGCCGCTCGGTGCCTTTGAAAAGTAGATGCTCAATGAAGTGGGAGATGCCGTTTTGCGGCGCGCTCTCGTGGCGCGAGCCGTTCTCCACCCAGATACCGAGGCTCACCGAGCGATGATCGGTCATCTCACGTGAAACCACGCGGATGCCGTTGTCCAGAGTCGTCTTGGCGAACATCGTGATAAGTCGCCCTTACGCCTGGGGCGCGCCGTCTTGACTATCTTGCAGCGCTTCCTTGCGGCTCAAGCGAATCTTACCCTGCTTGTCGATCTCTAAAACCTTGACCATCACCTCGTCGCCCTCTTTGAGGATGTCGGTTACCTTGTTCACCCGTCCGGCGGCGAGCTGAGAAATATGCACCAAGCCGTCGGTGCCAGGCATGATTTCGACGAAGGCGCCGAACTCCATGATCTTGCGCACGGTGCCTTTATAGATGCGGCCGATCTCCGGCTCCGCGATGATGTTCTGAACCATTTCGATGGCCCTTTGCGATGCCGCGGAGTCGGCCGAAGCGATGGTCACGCTGCCGTCGTCTTCGACGTCCATCTTGACGCCGGTCGCTTCGATGATGCCGCGGATCACTTTGCCGCCGGGGCCGATGATTTCGCGAATCTTCTCCGGCTTGACATGAATCGTTATGATGCGCGGCGCATGACCGGAAACATTGCTGCGCCCTGCGGTCAACGTCTGGTTCATGATGCCGAGAATATGCATGCGGCCTTCTTTGGCCTGATGCAGCGCTTGCTCCATGACCTGGCGCGTGACGCCGCTGATTTTGATATCCATCTGCAGCGACGTGACGCCCGCCGCGGTACCGGCGACTTTGAAATCCATGTCGCCCAAATGATCCTCGTCGCCGAGAATATCCGAAAGCACGCGCACCGCCTCGCCTTCCTTGATCAAACCCATGGCGATACCGGCGACCGGCGCGGACACCGGCACGCCGGCATCCATCATCGCCAACGAACCGCCGCACACACTCGCCATCGAGGTCGAACCGTTGGATTCTAAAATTTCCGAAACCAAGCGAATGGTGTAAGGAAAGCCTCCATCCGTCGGCAGAACCGGAATCAACGCGCGCTCGGCCAAATTGCCATGGCCGATTTCACGCCGGCCGGGGCCGCGCAGAAACTTTACTTCACCAACGCTGAACGGCGGGAAGTTATAATGAAGCATGAATTTTTTGAAATGCTCGCCGACCAAAGCATCGACGCGCTGTTCGTCGGAAGCGGTGCCGAGGGTGGCAACGACCAACGCTTGAGTCTCGCCGCGGGTAAACAGCGCCGAGCCGTGGGTGCGCGGCAATACTTCAACTTCGCAGCTGATCGGCCGGATGTCTTTCAAGCCGCGGCCGTCGATGCGCCGCTCTTGATGAATCACCAAACCGCGAAAAACCTTCTTCTTAAGCTCCTCGAAGGCGCCTTTGATATCCTTCTGCTTGTCGGGAAATTCCGACAGCGCCTGGGGCACCACTTCGCTTTTCAATTCGGCGATGCGTTTGTAGCGTTCGAGTTTTTCCGGCACATCGAGGGCCTGTTTGAGTTTGGCCGAGGCCAGCTCTTCGACGCGGCGGACGATGTCGTGATTGAGTTCGGCCAACGGCACATGGCGCTTGGGCTTGCCCAGCGCCTGGCGCAACTCTTCTTGGGCTCTTAGCAACGGCTGGATCGCATCGTGGCCGGCGAACAAGGCTTCGAGAATTTCCGCTTCGGGAACGATCTGGGCGCCGCCTTCGACCATGACGATGGCGTCTTTGCTGCCGGAAAGGAAAATATCGACATCGCTATCGCCCAACTGGCTCTGGGTCGGATTCATCACCCACTTGCCATCGATGCGGCCGATGCGCACGCCGGCCAACGGGCCATTGAATGGAATATCGGAGATATGGAGAGCGACCGATGTGCCAAGCATGGCGACCACATCGGGGTCGTTCTCTTTGTCGGCGGACAGCACCGTGGCGATCACTTGAGTCTCGCAGCGCAGCCCGTCGGCAAACAACGGCCGAATCGATCTATCGATCAGCCGGCAGGTAAGAATTTCTTTTTCCGAAGGGCGCCCTTCACGCTTGAAGAACCCACCGGGTATCTTACCGGCAGCGAAGGATTTTTCCTGGTAGTCGACAGTGAGCGGAAAGAAATCCGCCTCCATCTTCAAATCTTTGGCGGCCACTGCGGTTACCAAAACCACCGTCTCGCCATAGGTTACCAGCGCGGCGCCATCGGCCTGTTTCGCCAACCGTCCAACTTCGATGGACAAGGGTCGACCGTGAAAATCTATTTCGACTTTCTTCATCATAATAATCCTCTGCAGGATTGACGGAGCTGTGGAAACCGCTGGCCGGCTGGGATGGGCTATTTACGTATTCCGAGTCGTTGGATCAGATTTTGGTAGCGCTCGACACTGATAACGCGCAGGTAATCCAAAAGCCTTCTCCTCTGCCCTACGAGCATCAGGAGGCCACGACGAGAATGGTGATCCTTAACATGAACCTTGAAGTGCTCGGTGAGGTGTTCGATACGCTGACTTAACAAGGCAACTTGCACTTCGGGAGAGCCGGTGTCCGTTTGATGAACCCTGAACTGCTCGACCACGTTTTGTTTCTGCTGTTCAGCAATTCCCATAATCTCCGCTCTGCTTCTCTCTTTCGTTTTTAGTTACAGAGTTTCTAGCACACGGTTAACACCTTGTAAAGCATGCCGCGGTTCATTGATTGACAGATGGCCATGCCGTCAATCGAGCAAACCGGTCGCTGAAAACTCGCTATCGTCATCAGCACGGAAGTGTTAAACTGATTTCATCGTGAAATTGTCACCCGCTGTTCTCGCATCCATCTTGACGTTCTTCGTCATCGGCGTTGGCCTCCAGCCGCTTAGCGCGGCCGAATACTACCGCTGGATCGACGACAACGGCGTGCTCCACATCACCGACAATCTCCACGACGTGCCGCCCAAGCAGCGCGAAGGCGCCAACCGGATAATTGCCAAAGACAGCCCCCGCGCGCCTGCGCCCGAAGTCAAAGCAGCGCCGCGCAAAGCCTCCATCCCGTTTGCAAGAAACGGTAACGTCGTCATCGTTCCAGTGACCTTAAACAATCGCCAGACCGTCAACTTAGTGGTCGACACCGGCGCCAGCTACACGCTGATTTCTCAATCCCTGGCGCGCGATCTCGACATCGACCTAACCCGCAACCGCAAGACCATGCCCTTTCACACCGCCAATGGCGTAGTCGAAGCGCCGTTGACGACGATCGACTCGATCACCGTCGGCGGCATGGAGATCAAGAATCTCACCGCCGCCGTCCACGATGCCACCCCGGATATTCATGCCTCCGGCCTTTTAGGTTTGAATTTTTTGAGCAACTTCCGTATGGACATCGACACGCAAAAAGGGCTGCTGCATTTGGAAAAGAAATAGCCGGCGGCTGCGAAATCTCCCCGAAACAAAACCGTTACCGCTTGAGTCTCGACCATTCAGCCTTGCAGGATGCGCCGTGCGCACCGTTTGGGTATGTTGGGTATGGGGTCAGACATAACAATGGATTCTGCTGAAAAACCCCCTACTCGCGAAAATTCGGGAAGAACAAAATCATTGACCGTGTCGAGAACGTTGATCGCGGGGCATGCATTTGTAAGCGAAAATTTTTGGCATCAATTTTCGCGGAAGACTTTTTTAGCAGAATCACAATCTGTATAATCTTCGCGTAATCCCGGGAACACAATACTAATTTTTTCGGTTGCGCGATGGTGGCCAAATTTGACACCTGAAAAATCACCCGTTTGGACGACCGCGCCCTACTCCCCCGCAATCGTCATACGCGAGATCTTCACCGTCGGCGCGGCGACGCGGCCGCGCAGGTCGAGGTCGTTGCCGACCATTTCGATGTTGTTGAACATGTCTTTCAAGTTGCCGGCGATGGTGATCTCTTCGACGGGAAAAGCCAGCTCGCCGTTTTCGATCCACATTCCCGCGGCGCCGCGGGAGTAGTCGCCGGTGACCATGTTGACGCCGGAGCCGATCATCTCGGTGACGTAGAGTCCCGACTTAACCGACGCGATGATTTGCTCCGCGGAATTTTTTCCCGGCAGCAAATAGAAATTCGCCGGCGACACTCCCGGCGCATCGCCAACCGAACGCGAAGCGTTGCCGGTGGAAGCCATGCCGAGTTTTTTACCGCTGTAGGTGTCGAGCAGATAGGTTTTCAGCTCGCCTTTTTCGACCACGCTCTTTTTTCTGATCGGCAACCCTTCGCCGTCGAAGGGGCGCGAGCCCAGTGCGCCGGGAATCGTGCCGTCATCTATGACGTTGAGCAGATCCGAGCCGATCTTGGCGCCTAACTTGCCGGCCAAAAACGACGCGCCTTTGTAGAGCGAGTAGCCGGAGATCGCCGACGCCAAACTGCGCAGCAGCGACGCCGCCATCTCGGCATCGAAGATCACCGGCGCCTCGCAGGTTTTCACCTTGCGACCACCGAGCCGACGCAGGGCGCGCTGGGCGGCTTTCTCGCCGACATGTTTGGACGATTCCAACTTTGCGAATTTACGATTGGACGAATACCAATAGTCGCGCTGCATGGCGCCATTCTGCTGCGCTACCGGCGACACCGAATGGCCGAAGGTCGAGCCCGAGTATTCACCGGCGAAGCCGTGGCTCGTGACGTAAATCACCCGGCCGAATTGATTGGAGAACTCGGCGCCTTCGGAGTTGCCGATACGCGGGTCGAAGGCCAGGGCATTTTTTTCCGTCTCTAAAGCGATCTGAATTTTGTCATCGACGGAAATTTTTCGCGCACCGTCGTCGATCAAATCCATATCCGGCAGCTCGCGCGCCAACAGCTCCGCCGAAGGCAAACCGCTCACTGGATCTTGCGCCGTGGCGTGGGCCATCTTGACGGTGTCGTCGACCAGTTTTTCCAACGACTTTTTCGAAATGTCCGAAGTAGACGCCGTCGCCGAGCTATTGGCGAAAAACAATCTCACGCCCAAGCGCTTCTCGCCCGCCTGGCTGATTTTTTCCACCTCGCCCATGCGCACGGTGACGAAAAACGAATCGCTCTCCGCCATCACCACATCGCCCGACGACGCGCCTTTGTTCTTCGCCATGGCGAGAACTTCGCGCCCCAACTCTTCACTCAGTTGCAATCGTTCCATTCGATCCTCAATTTCGAGTTACGGGTTTCGGCTTTCTTGTTTCATGTTCGGAAAATTCCGATCAACTCGAAACTCGAAACGCAAAAACCGAAACGCATCATCACGCCGCTGTTCCACCCACCGTCAAGCCGTCGATTTTAATCGTCGGTAGTCCGACGCCCACCGGCACCGATTGACCGTCCTTGCCGCAGGTGCCGACGCCTTCGTCAAGTTTCAAATCGCCGCCGACCATCGAGACGCGCGTCAACACGTCGGGGCCGTTGCCGATCAAGGTCGCGCCTTTCACCGGCCGGGTCACATGACCGTCTTCGATCAGGTAAGCTTCGCTGGCGGAAAAGACGAACTTGCCGCTGGTGATATCGACTTGGCCGCCGCCGAATGAGACGGCGTACAAGCCTTTTTTCACCGAGCGCAAAATGTCTTCCGGCGCCGACTGGCCGGCGAGCATGAACGTATTGGTCATGCGCGGCATGGGAATATGCGCGTAGCTTTCGCGCCGGCCGTTGCCGGTGGGCGTCATCTTCATCAAGCCGGCGTTGAGCTTGTCTTGCAGATAACCTTTGAGAATGCCGTTCTCGATCAGCACCGTGCGGCCGGTCGGCGTGCCTTCGTCGTCGACGTTGATCGACCCGCGCCGCGACGGGATCGTGCCGTCGTCAATCACCGTGCAAAGTTCCGAAGCGACTTTCTGACCGATGCGATCGGAAAAAGCCGAAGTCTTCTTGCGGTTGAAGTCGCCTTCCAGGCCGTGGCCGATCGCTTCATGGAGAAGAATTCCCGGCCAGCCCGGACCGAGCACCACATCCATCGTCCCCGCCGGCGCGTCCACCGCACTCAAGTTGAGCACCGCTTGGCGCACCGCCTCGCGCGCGTAGCGCTCGTAATCTTTGTGGTCGACAAAAAATCCGAACTCGACCCGGCCGCCGCCACCAAAGCTGCCGATTTGACGGTTGCCGTTTTCCTCGACGATGCAGGTAACGTTCAAGCGCGTCAGCGGCTGAATATCGCCGACCACCATGCCCTGAGAATTCGCCACCAGCATGACTTTGTACTCGGCGCCGATGGAGGCAAAAACATTTTTGATGCGCGAATCGAGCGCGCGGGTGAATTTGTCAATCTCATAAAGTAGCGCGACTTTTTCTTCCAATGGAACGTCGTTGACCGGCGTCTTGATCGGATAGAGATCGTGGCTGTCGGCGCGCGGCTGGCCCACCGGCGCGGGCACTTGCGACGGCCGATTTTGGGCAATGTAGCGCGCCGTGCGTGCGGCGATTTCAAGATTTTCAATCGTGATGTCGTCGGTGTAGGCGTAACCGGTTTTGGCCTCGGCGAGCACGCGCACGCCGACGCCGTTGGAGGTTGACTGAGAACAGCTCTTGACCAACCCCTCTTCCAAACTGACGCCTTCGTTACGGCGATATTCGAAGAATAGGTCGGCGTAGTCAGCCTTCTGACCCAAGGCCGCGTCGATGACCTTGTCCAGGTCGCCTGTGTGAATGCCGAAATTGTCGGTGAAAAATGCCGCGGGCAGATTGTCTTGTGCCATAACGCCCCCCCCTCGAACGATTTCTACCACATCTAGCCGACGCGATTAAGGGGAATTATCGATTTCTACTCGTGCGGCGCGCAGAATTCGTCAATCGTAACGATTTACTGTTGATCGTTTGACACTGTTGGGCTAAAATCGCTTCATCAATTTGAGCAGGAAGAAGGCCATGGCACATAAAAAAATCGTTCACATCGTCGGCACTGGCACCATCGGAGAGCCACTCGTCGGAATTCTCTCCACCTTCAAGGAGCAGTTTGGCATCGACGAAGTGACCTTCCACAAGCGCACACCGCTGCTCACCGACCGCTCCAAGGTCATGGTCTCGTGCCGCCAGGGTGCCAAGCTCGCCGTCGATAAAGAACGCTGGCAGAAATTTGTCGAGATGGGCATGGAGCCGGCCTTCGAGGCCGAAGAAGCGATCGAGCGCGCCAGCGTGATCATCGACTGCACACCGGTGGGCAATCAGAATAAAGAAAAAATCTACAACCGCTACGCCGACAACGGCCGCTGCTTTATCGCCCAGGGCAGTGAAGACGGCTTCGGCAAGAAGTACGCCCGCGGCATCAACGACAAAGCGCTGGTAAAAGGCGAAGACAAATTTATCCAGGTAGTCAGCTGCAACACCCACAACCTGGCAGTGTTGATCGACACCATCGCGCTAGGTCCAGAAAAAGAAGACAACCTCGCCGAAAGCCGCTTTGTCTGCATGCGCCGAGCCAACGATTTAAGCCAAGAAGGCGATTTCATTCCGGCGCCGGAGGCCGGCAAACACGATGACGCCCGTTACGGCACACACCAAGGCCACGACGCCCACGCTTTGTTCAAGACCATCGGACTAGACTTGAATATTTTTTCCTCGGCTTTGAAGCTCAACACGCAGTACATGCACACGATTCATTTTAATCTAAGACTGCGCCGCGCCATCGACAAAGAGGAGTTGATGCGCCGCTTCCAATCGACGCGCCGCGTGGCGATGACCAATAAGGCATCGTCGGCATCGGTATTTTCCTTCGGCCGCGACCATGGATTGTTTGGCAGGATTTTGAATCAAACGGTGGTCGTCGCCCAGAGCCTGGCGATCCATAACGACAAGGAAATCATCGGCACTTGCTTCACGCCCCAGGACGGCAATTCGCTGTTGAGCAGCATCGCGGCTACTTTATGGTTTATGTACCCGGATTCTTACGAAGAGAAATTAGCGCCGGTCAGGCCGTACTTTTTTAGCGAGATCTAAGGCGCGATTCCAAGCGCGAACCCAGGGATCGAAGCGCCAGCTTCGGTCCCTTTTTTTTGGATTTTTATTTGCGCCCTTTACGGTTGGAATTCCCGAACTGGGCCGGTCGCGACCGGCCCCTACACTGTGATCTCTGTACTACAATCCGTGATAGTTTGCGCGGCTTGCAAAAATTTTGCTTGTAGCCGATCCGAAGGGCGACCAGCCGGTCGCCCCTACATGCCTTTTGCGTACTTTGCGTTCTTTGCGGTTAAATAATCCGAGTCCGAGTCCAGTCTTTAGTTGCGGCTTTGCCGCCTAGGTTCTCTGTGGTGAAAACTCTCCCCACAGCAAACTGGATTACTCTCTGACGTTTTGTTGCGGGATCTCTTCGAAGCGCACCCTATCGCCGGTTTTGATGCCGTGGCGTTTGGCCAGACCGCCATTGATCTCCAAGACAAACTGGCTGGGCGCATTCACCCCGCGCGGCTCCAAGGAAAAAGGTTGGGTCTGCTCGACGATACCGACGATCTTACGCTCGCGATCGATGAAGATCATGTCCAACGGCAGCGGCGTATTCTTCATCCAAAACGACTGCGGGGATTCACCAGGAAAAAGAAAAATCATGCCGCGGTCGGCGGCCAGATCTTTACGGTACTGCAGACCCATCTCGCGCTTGGACGGCGTATCGGCGATCTCAACCTGAAACGCCACGACGCCAGTCTTGGTCGAGATGGAAACCTTCGGTTCGGCTTGGCAAGCGCTCACGCTACCCAGCATGGCAAAAAACAGGCTCACGAACAAAGCGTGGCGGCACATGATCATTTAAGCAAATTCCGAGCGACAATTTCGGCGATGTCCAAAACTTCCATGGCGACCTCGGGCTCTTCCTTGGCGGTCTCTTCGGTGAGCATGCGCATGCAGAACGGACATCCCGTGGCAACGGTCTTGGCGCCGGTCTGCTTGAGTTCGCGATAACGGTTGGTGCTGACCCGCTCCGTGCCTTTTTCTTCGTCCTTCCAGAACTGTCCGCCGCCGGCGCCGCAACAGAAACTATTTTTTCGATTGCGCTCGGGCTCGGTGAGTTTGGCGCCGGTGGCTTGGATCAAGCCGCGCGGCTCGTCGAAGATGCCGTTATGCCGGCCGAGGTAACAAGGATCGTGATAGGTGATCGAATCTTGGCCGTCGCCTTTGAGTTTGAGCTTGCCGGCCTTGACCAACTCGTCGATGAAATCGCTATGATGCTTGACGACATAATTACCGCCAAACTGCGGATACTCGTTGCCGATAGTGTGAAAACAGTGCGGGCAAGTCGTGACGATGGTCTTGGGCTTGATGTCGTTCAGCACGGCGATGTTTTCTTCGGCCATCTGGACGAATAAATATTCATTGCCGGTGCGCCGCGCCGTGTCGCCGGTGCATTTTTCTTCTTTGCCGATCACCGCCCAATTGATTTTCGCCGCGGTGAACAGCTCGGCCATGCTGCGGGCGATTTTTTGCGCCCGCGGATCGAAGGCCACCGCGCAGCCGACCCAGTAGAGCACTTCGGGATCGGGATTTTCCGCCAACGTCGGTACGGCAAACGGCAAACCTTTAGTCCAAGCGACACGTTCGTCGGTCGTCATGCCCCATGGGTTGCCGGCGCGCTCCATATGGTTGTAGGCATTTTGCAAACCTTTGGGAAATTCCGCGGCGCCGAGCACTCGTTCGCGGCGCACATCAATGATGTGCAGCATCTGTTCGTTGCCCACCGGACAGACTTCGATGCAGGCATTGCAGGTCGTACAGGCCCACGCCGATTCTTCGTTGAGGGCGAAGTCGAGCAGCGGCCGCGGACTGGCCTCACCGGCGGCGAAGCTCGGAAAAATCTTGTTGAGCTCGTAGCGTTCGTTGATGATCATCGCCGCGGGACTGAGCGCCTTGCCGGTGTTCGCCGCCGGACAAACATCCTGACAACGATTGCACATGATGCAGCTGTAAGAGTCCAACAAACGCGGCCAGCCGAAATCTTCGAGCTTGGCGGCGCCAAAGACTTCTTCTTTCTCGAAATCCATCGGCTGCAGCACGCCGGGCTTGTCCTTTTTCAATGCCAAATTGATCGGCGCGAGGAAAATATGAATATGCTTGGAGCGCGGAAAGTACGGCAAGAAAAGTAAAATCGATCCGAGCGCGCCCCACCAGAAAAAATGATTGAGCAGTTCCAACGACGCAGGCGAAGCAGCGGTGAATAATACCGCGAAGGCCGAACTCACCGGCTGGAAGCCGTCGCTCCCCTGCTGAGCGACTTGGGTCGCTTTGAACATGAGCCGGCAGCCGACATGAAAAAGGATGAAGCTGGCGACGAACGTCGAGTCGCGAAAAATCCCGCCGCGCACTTCCGGCTCGACGGGAGTGTTGTCGGCAAAGGCGAAGTCTTTGGGACGAATCAGCAGGCGGCGCGCCAACATGGCGACGATGCCGGTGAGCACGCCGAGGGTCAGCAGATCGGCAACGACGTTGAATAGGTTCCAAGCACCGCCGCGCGCATGGAGGCCAAAAAAACCTTCGAGCACGTCGACGAGATTGACCAAAAAATAAAAAACGAAACCGTAGAAGATCAGCGCGTGGAAAAACGAAATCAGCGGCCGCGCCTTGAACACCGACTGCTGGGTGAGCACGATCCACAAAGCTTGGCGAATCCGTTTGGGCAGATCGTCGAAGCGCGCGTCCGGTTTGCCGCGGGCGATGGCGCGGTAAACGTCGTAGAGTTTCCTGCCGCCGAAATAGCCCGAGCCCGCGGCCAACAGCACGAACAAAATCTTTTCCAGGGTTGTCAACATAGCGACCGCATGGACCTCCGTTTAACTCCCTTCATACCGTCGCTGGAAGTAGTCTGTCAAAAGAATTGTCGAATGGATTCGCTGACTGGCCAGGATTCCCGCGCCGCCGCGCACACCACAGATCGTCGATACTCTAACCTTGTCAATTCGCGCTGGCCGATCGATCGTCAGTAACCGCCACGCCGGCGCGATTCACTCCCTAAGGGTAAAACCCCAATCGGCGCGAAAGTTCGCTGCCGGCTTTGATCAGCGCCGGCGCGATCTCGCTGTGAATCGTCTCTTCCGTGAGACGATGGCTCGGACCGACCACCGCCAAGGTTCCCACCAGCGACCTCGTGTAATCGCGGATCGGCACCGCCACGCCATTGACATCTTCGGTAAACTCGCCGCATTCCACAGCATAGCCCGACTCGCCGATCTTGCTCATCTGTTCGCGCAACAAATTGCGGTCGACAATCGTTTTGTCGGTGTAACGATCGAGAGATTCGGGAAGCTTGGCGCCGGTGCTGCCTTCGGCCTCGAACAACAATTGCGCCTTGCCCGCCGCCGTGCAGTGTGCCGGCAGCACGGTGCCGAGAAACGAAACCACCCGCACTGGCCGCGCCGGCTCGACAAAGTCGAGGGGGATAATCGCGTTACCTTTACGCACCGCGACATAGGCGCTCTCTTTGGTCGACTTCGATAACTCTTCGAGAATCGCTCGGGACTGCAACAGCAGACCCATCTGGTGAATAAAAGTTTGCCCCAACTGCAAACATTTCAAACCCAGGCGATAATTTTCGCTAATCTTGTTTTGCTCGATATAGCCGCGTGCTTCCAGCGTCGCGAGCAAACGAAAGACATTGTTCTTGTGCAGCTTTAACCGCTTGCTCAACTCAGTGACGCCGATCTCGTCGACATTGGCGTAAAACTGTTCCAACACGTCGAAAGCGTGGGAAACCGATTGTATGACATAATTGGATTTTTCCCGCCGAACCATACTTCCTCCCGAGACTCTATTGCTGCTAACGTAAAGCCATTATTCAATCGAGAAATATTACTAGTCCAAAAAAGCGGCTTAATCTAACCCAGGCCGATTCGCTTGTCAATTCACCATTTCGATTCGTGTTGTAGCAAAGTGATTATGTCAGGGGTTAACGGCAACGTAATTATGTCAGGGTGGAAGGATGACAACCCTGACAATGAAAGACGAGAAACGACTAGACGTAATTCAACGAGTATATCGCAGCGAGATCACCGTGGTTGAGGCCGC
>SHYW01000095.1 GCA_009692615.1 Deltaproteobacteria bacterium
CCCGTGAGGTTCCCGCCCGGCCGCGCCAGGCTATCGATCAGCCCAATCACAACCGGATCACCCCCACTCGTAAAAACGATAGGAATCGTCTTGGTAGCGTTCTTGGCGGCCAGGGCAGCGGGCGCCCCTGTCGCGACTATGACATCAACCTTGCGACGGACCAGTTCCTCAGCCACGGCCGGGAGGCGGTCGAGCTTGCCGTCCTCCGGGAATCGATACTCGATAGCAATGTTCTTTCCTTCAATATAGCCAAGCGCGCGGAGCGCCATTTTGTATCTCTCGAACTGGGCTGATCGACCAGGACCGCCTACGAGCCAGCCGATCTTAATTATCTTCGCCCGCTGCTGCGCCGCGGCGATCGCACCATACCCAAGCGGCGTCGCCATGACGGCAACCAACGTAGAAATGTTTCTCAGCGCCTCACGTCGTTTCATACCACCTCCACGCTCGCTTTTAGTTTCAGCCCGCCATGATCGGCAAAGTACAAAACTTTCTCACGCATATGCCGACCCTCACCCTTGCCCTCTCCCGCAAGCGGGCGAGGGAATCGGCGTTGGGAGTTTAAATTCACTTGACGACAATGTCATACAGAATAGCCGGCCGAGCTGAAACCATTCACTCTTCATCGTTTCCCATTCCCCAACCCTCGCCCTTAGGGAGAGGGCAGGGTGAGGGCTCTTTCGTAAGCTTTCCCCGCCGCGCGCTTTACCAGCGTGCGTACGATGGCGCGCTTGTACGGTTCCGAGCCGCGCAGGTCGCCGGTCGGG
Source organism: Deltaproteobacteria bacterium (assembly GCA_009692615.1). Lineage (NCBI taxonomy): Bacteria > Pseudomonadati > Myxococcota > Myxococcia > Deltaproteobacteria bacterium. Next base: position 768 of record SHYW01000095.1, read on the forward strand.
CTGCACTCTTGCGACGCGATGCTGCCAGCTTCTTGCGCCAACTCGGCCGTCAATTTCTTTCCAATTAGCAACGCTTCGGCTTTCCGCGCGCGTACCGGCGTCGCGCCGACGCAGCCGAGGACGATGCGCGCGGTTTGAATCGACTCGCCAACGCTATCCAATGTCAGCCGTACCGCGACACCCGCGCACGGCTTGTCGACGACTGAACTACTGGAGAAGCGGATGTAGTCGATGCCCGAGCGCGCCGGCAGCGGCGGCAAAACTACCTGCGTGAGAATCTCGTCTTCGGCCAAGCTGGTTGTGTAAAAATCGAGAAACAACTCTTCGACCGCAATCATCCGCTGCCCGCTCGGCCCGACGATCTTCACCTTGCCGTCGAGCGCGATAAAAATCTGCGCCAAGTCCGTCAGCGGCTCGCCGGAAGCGAGATTGCCGCCCACCGTGCCCATGTTACGCACGCGGATGTTGGCGACTTCTCTTTCCGCTTCGCACAGCACGGGAAATTTTTCTTTCACCAGCGCGGAAGTTTCGAGTTCGCGGTGCGTCACCAAAGCGCCAATGGTCAAACCTTCGGCGTCGTCGAAGCGAATTCCTTTGAGCTCGACGATTTTTTTGATGTTGATTAATGTCGCCGGCTCCAGCAGCCCCTGCTTCATCAGAATCGTCAGGTGCGCCCCGCCGGCGAATACTTTCGCCTCGCCACCATGCTGCTTGAGCAGCGCGCAGGCTTCGGCGACGGTGCCCGGTTCTAGGTAGTCAAAGTTTTTCATTGATGGTCCATCGGATTAAGATTATCTCTCGCAAAGGCACCAAGGCGCGAAGTTAAGAAGAATAATTTTTTTTCCGAACTTGGCGTCTTTGCGCCTTTGCGAGAGTAATTCCGATTCCGATATCTAAATATACTTCACCTTGTCGACGCCGGGGATTTCTACTTTCTCGAATCTCCAGTGCTCTTTCAGCGGCGCGGTCGCGTCGATGCCCAAGCCCGCGGTGACGCGCGCTTCGGGACAAGAAGGGTCCAACGTCGAGCAGGCGATGCGCGGGATGATGATCGCGTCTTTGTCGGCTTGAAAGCGCGTCGCCATCGCCCAGTCCACTTGCATCGGATCGAACGGATCGATGTCGTCGTCGACGACGATCACTTGCTTCAAACCGATACCCATCGACAGCAGCGCGAGAATCACGTTGCGCCCTTCGTTCTCGGCGCGCTTCTTGATGGAGACAATCACGTGATGACGAAACGTGCCGCCCGGCGTCATGTTGACGCCTTTCACTTCTGGGACGATTTTCCGCACTTCGCGGTAAACCACCGCGGCGTTGCCGTATTCGATCAGCGTGTGATTCTCGGTCACCGGCATGCCGGTGAGCGCAGTCTGCCAGATCGGATTTTTGCGCATCGTGATCGCCGTGACTTTCAACACCGGCGCTTGTTTGGCTTCGCTGTAACAGCCGGGATATTCGCCGTAAGGTCCGTCCGGCACGCGCTCGCCGGGAATCGTCACGCCTTCGATAATTACTTCGGCGAAGGCGGGAACTTCGACATCGATCGATTCGCATTTGACCAATTTCACCGCCGCGCCGCGTAGTCCGCCGGCGACGTGAAATTCGTCGATACCAAACGGCACCCGCGCTTGCGACGCCACGACGATCGCCGGATCGACGCCAACCGCGGTGGCGACTTCCAATCCCTTGCCCTTTTCCTCGGCCTTCAAAATCATTCGTCCTAGATGATGATCCGCCGGCGCCCAAAGCGAGAGCTTGTCCTTGCCGAGCACCAACATGCGGTGAATCGACATATTGCGGATGCCAGTGTCAGGATCTTTGCCGATCTGCATGCCGATGGTGACGTACGGCCCGCAGTCTTTGCTGGCGTGGGTGACGATCGGCAGCTTGGTCAGATCGATTTGATCGCCGGTCCATTTGATTTCTTTGCACGGACCGGTGGCGACGATCTCGGGAGGGATACGTTTGTCTTCCAGGGTCATGTAGCGTTCGAGCAGTTCGTCCTGGGGCACGCCGAGGCCGAGGGCGACCAATTTGCGCGTCGCGAACAACCCGCCCAGCACGCGCCAGCCGGAATAGTCTTTTACGTTCTCGAACAAAAGCGCCGGCCCCTCGATATCGGAAGTCTTGCGCATGCCGGCGGCGATCTCGTACTTGACGCTGACCTCGTCCTTGACCGTCTTCAACTGGCCCATATCGTCGAGATGCGCGAGAAAACCTCTTAGATCGTCAAACATAGAATGTCCTTTACTCTACTGAATCTAATATTCCCCGCTGCTTGCGGCGGGCACAACTAAATGGGGTTTCCAAAGGGGGCGAGCATCCCCTTTGGTCGCGAGCGGGGTTCATACCCCGATCGCGAAATGCCGAGTTGATTCAAAAATTGCTGGCATCCCTGTTTCCCATCTGAATTACATCCTCTCCCTCTGGGAGAGGACTGAGGTGAGGGCTCTTGTAGGGGCGACCGGCGGTCGCCCTGGCCCTCACCCCTCACCCTAACCCTCTCCCGCAAGGGGAGAGGGAATCGGTACAAACATCGCGTCGAAAAAGGGATCGCAATCGTGTCGTTTCTTCATACCAGTCAGGCGCTCGTCACTTCAACCGCAACAGCGGCAACACTTCGTCGATAAATCGCCGCACCTGTCCCGCCTGATCTTTTGACGTGAAGCGCAGCACCGGCGTGGTGATGCCCATGTCGAGCCATTGTTGAATCAATTTTGCGCAATCTTTCGGCGTGCCATGGGCGAGCCAGACTTCGATCAAACTCTCCGGCGGATAGCTTGGGCCGTAGTAGTGATTGAAATAATCTTTCGCTTGCTTGTAAGCCAACGCCCGATCGTCGTTGATGTTGACCATGCCGTGGATCGCCACTTCGAAATTCGACAAATCTTTGCCGATCTCACTGGCGGTTTGTTCGATGACGCGCAAACGCTTCGCCAACTCTTCCGCCGTCACACCCATGGTAATGTAACCGTCGGCGAGCAAACCCACTCGGTGCATCGCTTGGTCGACGATCTTGTCGCCGAGTTGCTCGCGATCCGGACTGACGGCGATCCAGATTGGCGGCGGTTTCTGCACCGGCTTGGGCACGATGTCGTAGTCTTCCAACGTGTAATACTTGCCGCGAAAGGAAGTCTTGTCGTCGCTCCAGATCTGGCGCAACAGCTCGATGCCCTCGCGCATGCGCCCAACGCGTTCTTCTTTTTTAATTCCGAAGGCGCGCAGCTCACCTTCATGACCGCCGCCGATGCAGACGCCGAGCAACGAACGGCCTTGAGAAAGCTGATCGAGGGAAGCCCATTGAATCGCGAGTAAGACTGGATGGCGCACCGGAAAAGAAGCCATGCAGATCGTGCCCAGGCGAACTTTCTTAGTATGCGTCGCCACCGCGGCGAGCATGACGATCGCTTCCAAGCGCGGCTTGTGAATCAAACTGTCGCCGAACCAGACCGATTCGAAAACGCCGGAAGTTTCCGCCAGTAGCGCGGTTTGAATCAGTTCGTCGACATCGGTGAGACCGAACAGCGCGCCGCGATTGGGCAAACTGAGTCCCCACTTGATTGGCAAGTTGCGCATGGCTTTGTGTTAGAAGAACCGTCACAATGTGTCAAGCAGAACTGAATACACTGGCGATAAGGATCGCAACCGATTCCCGTAGGGGCGGTCGCGACCCTCCCTCCCTCCGGATTCCCTCCCCGCGCAGGAAAGTCGATGGGTAAAAAACTAACTTGACTTGCGCGCGAGTTTCTAGGCATAGCATAGAAATCGCGCACTCCTCTGAACAACGCGCGGTGAGCCATTTTCAACTTTAGAAAGCTGAGGTTCGTTGCCATGTCAAAAGATCTGCGCAGTTATCTCGATGAGTTGTTGGAGAAGCGGCCCAAGGACGTCGTCGTCGTCGATAAAGAAGTCGACCCGGTCTACGAAGCCAGCGCCATTGTCGAAAAGTTCGAACGCGAGAACAAATTTCCCCTGGTGTTTTTCAAGAACATCAAAGGCTCGAAGATTCCGCTGGTGATCAATCTCGGCGCGACCTACGAACGGCTCGCGCTGTCGTTGGGCTCGCCATCCGTGCCGCAGATGGTCAAAGATCTCGCCCATCGCGAACATAATCCGCGACCCGTGAAAGAAATCGCTGCCAAAGACGCGCCGTGCAAAGAAGTCATCCTGAAAGGCGAGCAAGCCGATCTCGATCTCTTGCCGGTGCTCACCATCAACGAAGGCGACGCCGGCGCGTATATCAACGCCGCCGCGATGATTTGCAAAGAGCGCGGCACCGGCGCGGTCAACGTCGGCATCTATCGCCACCAGAAGCAGGGCAAACGGCAACTCGGCTTGATGGTTAACCCAGCCAACCACGCCAACTACGTACGCGCCGAATACGAAGACAACAACGAACCCATGGAAGTGGCGCTGTGCATCGGCCATCACCCAGCGCTCAACATGGCCGCGGTCAGCAAACAGGCAGGCGTCGGCTCGGAGTTGGAAATCGCCGGGGCTTTTCTCGGCGAGCCACTGAAAGTGGTCAAGGCTGAAACGGTAGACCTCATGGTGCCGGCGGACTGCGAGATCATTATCGAAGGCGTCGTGCCGCCGAAAAAGCGCCACTACGAAGGACCGTTCGGCGAATGGCCGCACTACTATTATAAGGAAGGCGACCAGCCTTATATTGAAGTGACCGCCATCACCATGCGGAAAAATCCAATCTACCAGAGCATCCACAGCGCCCACTTCGAACATAACATCATCGGCGCCGCGCCGAGATTGGGCAGCCTGCTCAAACGCATCCAGGAAGTCGTGCCGAGCACGACAGGTGTGAATATGCCGATCTCCGGCGCGGCGCGCTCGCACTGCTATATCTCGGTCAAGAAACGCGCCGAGGGCGAGCCGAAGCAAGCTGCGCTGGGCGCTTTGGTCACCGATCCCAACATCAAACTTGTCATCGTCGTCGACGACGATGTCGACGTGTTCAACGAGACCCAGGTGCTGTGGGCGCTGGCGATGCGCTTCCAGGCCGACCGCGACATGGTGATCATCCCGAACATCATCGGCTCGCATTTGAATCCGACGGCGTACGGTTACAACCGCCTGGAGAAGGGCCCTATGGAAACGAAACTAATCTTCGACGCGACCAAACCGCTGCCACCCTACGATTTCCCCAAAGAAGCCCAAGCGCCCGACGCGGTGTTGAACAAGATAGATCTCGCCCGCGACACGCGCCCCTATGAGCCGGGGAAAGACGACCGAGCGATCACCGGTAAGAACTAACGCGAGCTAGAACTAGTTTCGCTTCGAGGAGGACAACAACCATGCGCCGACCCTATTTCGCGATCCACTCTTTTTTATTCGTCCTATCCGTCCTATCGGTCCTATCCGCATCGAGTTCGAGCGTCGTCGCGCAGACGCAGATGGAAAAAATGCGCGTCGCTTACACCGTCATCGGTCCGACCCAAGCGACCGTCTGGACCGCTAAAGAGCTAGGCTTCTACGCCAAGCATGGCTTGGATGTCGAAATGGTTCTACTGGTCGGCGCGCCGCTGGGGGTGACCGCCATGCTCGCTGGTGAAACGCCGATCATTCACACCGGCGCGTCCGCGGTGATCACCAGTAATCTCACCGGCTCCGGCGCCGTGCTGATCGCCGGTTCGGTCAATCGCTTTCCCTATGTCCTGTTCGCCAACGAGCAAATCAAACGCATCGAAGACTTGAAAGGTAAGAAATTCGGCGTCAGCCGCATCGGCAGCGCCGACAACGCCGCGGCGCAAACCGTATTCGCAAGATATGGCTTGAAGGGCGACGATGTCGGTTACCTCACCATCGGTTCGGTGCCGGCCCGCCTCGCGGCGATGCAGAGCAACATCATTCAAGCGACCCTGCTCCAGCCACCGGAGACTTTGAAAGCTAAGGAACTCGGCGTCAAGGCGCTGCTGGATTTCACCAAGCTCGATGTCGAGTGGCAGCAAAACGGCGTCGCCGTCACCCGCGACTACATCAAGCGCCGTCCCGACACCATCCGCCGCTTCATGCGCGCCTATGTCGAAGCCGGCGTTTATAATTTGACCAATCCCAAAGGCGCGCAAAAAGTCTTGCAGAAATATCTCAGCATCAAAGACGACAAAGCGATCGAGGAAAGCTACAACGAGATCGTCGCCAAGCTCACCCGCCGGGTGCCTTATCCGACCGAGCCGGGTATTCAAATCTTCCTCGATCAGTTGAAAATCACCAATCCGAAAGCCGCTCAAGCCAAGCCCAGCGACTTTACCGATATCAGTTTCCTAAAAGAGTTAGAAAGCAGCGGCTACATCGACAAGCTGCCTAAATAGAAAAAACTCGTTCAAACCGTGCGAACCTCCGAGACGATGTTAACGACTTGAACGGTTTGAACTGCTTGAACGAAAAGCCGCAAGAACGTAAACCCGTTTGCGAATTCACAAGGTTTAATTTTTATAGATCAAAATCTTGAGATCCCGCCCCCGCCCCCCTTCCGGGCAGGCGCTGATGCCAACCAGACAATCCATTTCCGAACGGAAGTCCACCCTATCGCCTTCGGCCCGCGGGCGGGTCATCGAATAGCGCATGCTGCCGGTCTGGGCGTTAATTTCCATGGTTTGAAAAACGTTCAGCGGGCTCGGCACATCTTCTTTCGACACACCGTAGGGCTTGAGCGCCTTGGCGAGATTTTCCCAGCAGCCATGTTTCGGCGCGACCACTTGCTTTCTCCCCAGCTTTTTCCACACGCCGCCGTAGATCTTGAAAATCTCATCGCCCCATTTTTTGTAGAAAGACGTGCTGCACATGCCTTTTTCCATGTCGTGCGTGCCTTGGTAAGTATCTTTGACGATGGTCTGCATGACGTTGTTGAATTTGGAAATCAACACGTCGCCTGTGGTCAGGTAAATCTTTCCCTGGTTGACTTTCGTGCGCGCCTGATCGAAACGCTCTTTAACATTGCGCAAATTAAACACGACATAGTCCGCTGTTGAATGGCCTTGCACACCAATGATTTGCCCTCTTTTGACGACGAACGTGGCGCCCGTGTTGCTCTTGATAATCGACTCGCTGAGAATATTCACAAAACCCTCCTGATTGGCTTGGAAATTAATTTCGTAAAGTATTTGAAGACCCTATGAAAAGCAAGCAAGATTGGGATGAGGCGCAAGTGGCGAGGCTTGAGCAACGAGGAAGATTAAGCAATGAAATTCCATGACTTGACCAACGCGACGGCTAAACGTATAAGCGATGAGTCAAACTGAAGGAGGCCCCATGCTGAACGGATACAGAGTCTGCGACGCCGATGCGCACGCAATCATGAGCCCGGCGATGTGGCAGGACCTGCCGGAAGAATTCGCGCGCCGGCGCCCGCGCGCCGTGCGCATCATCGACGATAAAGATTTGGGTCGCTGGAACACCGGCTGGCTGATCGAAGGCCGTATCGAGCCTCATGTGTTCGGTCCGGGATCGCACGCCGCAAACACGCCGGGGATCGTCATGGAGGAGCTCGGCACGAGATCGAATGTCGACAAAACCCACGGCGCGATTCCGGTCGGTTGCCTCGACATGTCAAAACCGGCAGAGCGCATTGCCATGTTGGACAAAAGCGGCATCGACATGCAGTTCCTGATGCCGAGCACGCTCTACGCCAACATCACCGACGAGCCCGCCTACGAAGCGGCGCTCTATCGAACCTATAATCGTTACATGGGCAAGCAATGCCGTGAACACACCGAGAGAATCAAATGGGCGGGCCTCCTGCCCCTGCGCGATGCGCGCCAGGCCTGCGAAGCCCTCGAAGAGATACAAAAGCTCGGCGCCGCGGCGGCCGTCGTTTACGGCACGGTCGGCAGTCGCATGTTATCTCACTCTAGTTTCACCCCGGTGTGGGACGAATTCGCGCGCTCGGGCTTGCCCCTGTGCGTGCACATGGGATCGAGCTACATGCCGCTCACCGATTTGTGCGAGAATATTTTGGATTCCAACATGATCAGCAAAGCGCTGCCGGCCAATCTCGCGTTTGTCGCCATCGTCGGCCACGGCATGTTGGATCGTTACCCGAATTTGAAAGTCGGGTTTCTCGAATTTGGCGCCGAATGGATTTTTTACATGTCGGGCAGACTGAAGCATTACGCCGTCGTGAACAAGCGGCGCATGCCGAGCAGCAAGGGCCTGCTCCAGCGCGACGTCGAAGATTATTTTAAGTCGGGGAGAATTTTCGTTGCCGCAGAAGCCGACGACGCGATGATGACCCAGGAAATGGCGCTCCTCGGCGAAGACCAGATTCTCTTCTCGTCCGACTTCCCGCACGACGAAGGCCGCGGTGAGGCGATGACAGAAATCCTCGAGCGCAAGGATCTCACCGCAGCACAAAAACGCAAGATCCTGTGCGACAATACGCTGCGGTTTTTCGCCAAAGTGTGAACCCGGCTCAATCAGCACAGCAAAAAAGCCCATTGAATGATTTATCGATCGTACTATTTATCGGTTACCCTTTTCCTCGTTTTGTTTGTCGCGCCCAGCAGCGAAGCGGCAAAAATTCGCCTCGCCATCCCTGGTTATAATATTACTCAGATAGCGTTTTTTACTGCGCGGGATCGCGGCTACTACAAAGACGAAGGTCTCGATGTCGAATTGATTCAGATGACTGGCACGTTGGCTAATCTCGCATTGATGAGTGGCGAAGTGCCGTTTACTTCCGTGCCGGCGGCGGCCATGAACGCCAATCTGCGCGGCGCTAATCTGCGGGTCTTGTTCTCGACCTGGGAGCGGCCGTTGTTTTGGCTGATGACCCGGACACCGGTGCGCGACATCAGAGAACTCAAAAACAAAAAGATGGGCGTGCCAGGGCTGAACTCGGTCGGTTATTTCCTCTTGCGCGAGTTTCTCAGCAAACACGGCTTGGAACCCGGCCGGGATTATACCCTAATCCAAGCCGGCGACAGCGCACCGCGGCTTTTAGCCCTGCAAAATGGTTTTGTCGACGCGACTATCCTGCCATTGCCGTGGAATATTTCCGCTCAAGATGCCGGCATGCATGAAGCCGCATCGATAGCAAAGAGCGACATCATCGCGCCCAACGGCAGCATCGTCGTGCGCGAAGAGCTGCTCAAATCCGATCCGCTACTGATCGAGCAATTCAGCCGGGCAACACTCAAGGGTCTACGCTTTGCCATCGATCGGCGCGCCGCAACGATCCCGATTCTAATGCGCAGCCTGAGGATCAAGGAAGATCTCGCCGCCAAAGCCTACGATGCCGCGCGGCCGGCGCTGACTCAGGACGGCACGTTTAACGACGATTCCCAAAGAAAAGCCGTCGAAGCCGTCCTGCGCGCCGCCGGCGCCAAAGAGTCGCTGACCCCGGATAAATTTTTCAATTTTACGATCACCAAGAAGGTCGCTGCCGACTTGCAAACGAAGGGCTGGAGACCCTAGCGGGTTATGCACAGGGTTCAAGACAATCCGCGCAACAGTTTGAATCTCTGAAACGATTTGAACGGCTTGATCGGTTTGAACGATTTGAACAAATTCAGTCTTGAAACATCATCGTCAAATATCCCGTGCCATTGCTGCCTTGATAACACAGTGACTCACCTTTAACGTCTTTGCCCAGCGCGCCGCGGAGCATGTAAAGGTGGCCGGCGCGGCCTTCGGGGTTCCAAGTCTCGAAATCTTCGTCGCTCATGTCGAGCAACCGGCCATGTTGGCCTTTTTCGAGCCAGTCTTTGGCGATCATGTCGAAACGCTCGCCCGCGGGACAGACGTATTCCGGCGGCTTGGAAAAATCGAACGTATGGGAGAGACCGCCGCTGGCCACGAAGAAAGCGCGGCGTCCGAGTTGCCGCACGGCTTCTGCCATTGCCAAGCCAAATTGCCGGTGCGCTTCGCGCGGGCCGCGCCACCAAATTGAGCAGGGCACCAGAGGCGTGCGCCGCTCGCCGCTAAGCAGATGTCCAGGGACCCACACTGCGTGCTCTTGGGCGACACGGTGTATGCGGCGCACAGGAAGACCGGCCTTACTCGCTAAATGGGCGATCAGCGCGGCGAGTTCCGGATCGCCGGGAAAATCGAAAAGCTGCGGCTCAACGCCTTCATACGACGTATCGCAGCCGTCTCGGTGCAGCGACCCGTCTTCGACCAAGAACCCATCGCGCGGCATCCAGTGCGTCGATGCCAGCACGATTACATCCGGTTTTAGCTCATCCAAGCGCTGGCGCACTCGGTCGATGGCCGCCAAAGATTTATTGCGATGATCCTCGGGCCGGTGGCGCGCCTCGTACATCGGGATCGTGTGCGGCAACACGACAGCGCCAATGAACTTGCCCGGCTGTTGCGCCACAATCGACGGCGCTGGCGCCGGCGCCGCGCCGCAATATTCTTTCACGCACCATCGTGCAAACTTCGCGGTGGCGGTTGCCGGTTCGAGAGCCCTTTCAACATCAAGCGCGACAACTCGAATAACCGGCACTTGATCGCGGCTTAGTACTGCTGATCGCTGCTCCGGCATGATTGCGACGGTATAAACACAATCATTTTTTTCGGTGATCTTAACACCGTTTTCGGCGCGGCTCATCGTGCGCGGATAGCCCAGCACTTCGATGTCGATAACCACGGCGGGACGCGATCCGTAACGGGCGAGCGCCGGTGTCCAGCGGTCGTTAAGTTGGATCAGCGCGCCCGGTTCAAACATATCGTCGATAGTTCGGTAAGCCATTGCCGACCTCGTTTAGATAGCCTTCATTGGGTTAAGCCACTCGGGCGCCAACACAGTTAATTGAATGTCGATAAACATTTTTACTACCAAAGTCCGAGCTTCATTGACAGCACCACGGGCTCATGAATAAATACCCTACTTGAGTAAACCAAGCTTCAATGAGTAATCAAGTTCAACCTCCGGCGCCATCGGCCAAAGCACAGTCCGGTCACGTTATCGAAGTCAAGAACGTCTCGAAAACCTTTCACACCGGCGACGACGACAAAGTCGGCGCCCTGGAGAATATTTCCCTCGATATTCGCCAAGGCGAATTCGTCACCGTGGTAGGACCGAGCGGTTGTGGCAAATCGACACTGATTAAACTCATCGCCGGCCTGGTGAGCATGAGCGCCGGCCGGATTATCTGCCAGGGCGAAGAAGTGCGCGGTCTCAACACCAAAGTTGGCTACGTGCCTCAGGAAAGTAAACTGTTCCCCTGGTTGACGGTGGAAGACAACGTCGCCTTTGGTCTCGACAGCAAAGGCTATTCGAAATCGGAGCGCGACCAGCGCGTCCAACATTTCATTCAACTCGCCGGTCTCGATGGCTTCGAGAAACGTTATCCGTCACAGCTCTCCGGCGGCATGGCCAAGCGCGCCTCCATCGTCCGCGCCCTGGCCTACGATCCCACGGTGATATTGATGGACGAACCCTTCGGCCCGCTGGACGCGCAGACACGCATGATCCTGCAGGACGAGCTGTTGAAGATCTGGGAACAAAAGCGCCAGACCATCATCTTCGTCACCCACGATTTGGTCGAAGCCGTGGCGCTGGCCGACCGCATCGTGGTCATGACCCACCGGCCGGGACAAATCCGCGACGTTATCAGCGTGCCGATGAGCCGGCCAAGAAATATTTTTGAAATCCACCGCCAAGCCGGCTTCGACGAAGCCCATGCCCGGCTGTGGAATATTTTCCGCCATGAGTTGAATTTAAAGAACGGCGCCGGCGCGGCAGTGGAAAAGTAACATGAGCAGCGACGAATCATCGCCAAGCACCATCAATCCCGCGCGCCCGGCCTGGCAGCGCGCGTTGATGATCCACGCCATCCGCTTCATCTTCGTCGGCGGCTTCTTCCTGCTCTGGGAAGTCGCATCGGGCCGTTGGATCGAAGCGTTTCTGATCAGCAGCCCAAGCAAAATCTGGAAGGCCTTTCTAACCGTCTACCAATCCGGCGAACTGACCACCAACACTTGGGTGACCCTGCAGGAGATCGGCATCGGCTTTCCCATCGGCGCGCTCAGCGGCATCTGGACCGGTTACATGTTCGGCAGGAGCAAAACTTTGGCCGATATCTTCGAGCCGATTATCATCGCGCTCTACGGCGTGCCGCGCACGGCCCTGGCGCCGCTGTTCATCGTCTGGTTGGGCATCGGTATCTGGTCCAAGGTCGGCGTGGTTTTCATCCTGGTTTTCTTTCTGAACTTTTTTAACACCTACGCCGGCATGAAACAGCTCGACCAAGAGTTCGTCGACCTGGCGCGGCTGATGGGCGCCAACCGCTGGCGATTATCGTTTCGCGTCATCCTGCCGGCGGTGTCGCCGTACATTATCACGGGATTTAAAACCAGCATTCCCTTCTCGGTTATCGGCGCCATCACCGGCGAATTCATCGCCGCCACCGAAGGACTGGGCTATTACATCCGCGCCGCCGCCGGCGTGTTTCGCACCGCTGATGTGTTTGTCGGTATTGCAGTCTTGATGTTTATCGTGATTCTAATGAACAAAGTTGCCGATCTGATCGAGCGGCGCGTCTTGCGCTGGCAGACTCAGACCGAAAGCGTCCAAGTACAAGGTTAAGGAGGTGTCTATGAATAGAACAATATGCGCGATCGCTATCGCCATCATGGCCAGTGGCGCCGTCATCGGCGGCGCCCAGCAAAAAGAAGAAATCACTATCACAACGGCGGTGTCCAACCTCGCCTTCTCGGCGGTGTGGGTCGCCGAGCAGTTGAAATATTTCGAGCAGGAGGGCGTGCGCGCCAAAGTCATCGTCGCCGGCGGTGGTTCGCAATGCCAGAGCGCCGTGGTCGGCCGCTCGGCGCAGTACTGCGCGTCGTCTTCCGACGGCTTGATCCTCGCCTACGCCGAAGGCGCGCCGCTGATCGCCGTGCAGACGCACAACCGCAACGTCACGCTCACCGTCGGCGTGCGCAAAGCGATCGTCGATAAGTTAAAGCTCACGCGCAAAAGTCCGCTGGCCGACCGCATGGCGGTAGTGAATCACTTGGGCACCATCGGCACCACCGGTCCGGGCGCGGTATCGGAGCAGATTTTTCGTTTCCTCGCCAACAAGGTCAAAGGCGGCGACCCAAGCAAATTGAAGTTCGCCGCCCTGGGCGGCAATGAACTCATACCTGCGCTAATGAACAACGTCATCGACGGCTTCGCCCAATCGCCGCCGTCGGTGGAGATCACCGAGGCCGCCGGCAAAGGCTACGCGTTGATCCCCATGGGCTTTGGCGAGATCCCGGAATTCACCGACTATCCCTTTGAAGTCTTGATGGCGCGGCCCGACTACGCCGAGGCCAACCGCGAGACCACCAGCGCGGTATCCCGCGCGATCTCCCGCGCCGGCGCGCTCTACCACAGCAAGCCGAATGAATTCAAAGCCGCCCTACGCGCTCATAAACATTCCGACAAATCGAAGTTGGAGGACGATGTCTTCGAACTCGCCTACAGCATGGTCGCCCCTGCCATGCCCAAGTGGGGCAACATGACAGCGGATGGCTGGAACAAAGTCATCAACTTCGCCGCCGGTGCCGGTATGCTCAAAGACCGCGCCAAGATTCCGACCGCCACCGAAGGGTTGCTCTGGACCAACAAGTTCGTCGGCAAAGCGCCGTGAGCGGAGCGATCGTAAAATGACCTGCGCTGACAACGCCCAAATAGGATTTGAATCGACCCGATGCTGGGGTATACTTACGATATGTCGAAAAGCCTACCTTTAGAGGACATGACCCTCCCAGAGAAGCTTGCCGCGATGGAGTTGCTCTGGGAGGACTTAGTACGTTGTCCAGAATCCGTTGAATCCCCTACCTGGCACAAAGAGATCCTCGATGAGCGCCGGGGTCGAGTCGCCGAAGGCAAAGCTGAATTTACCGACTGGAAAACCGCCAAAACCGAGATCCGCAAAAAAGTCTCGTGACCATTGAAATCCTAGATGAGGCCCAAGAGGACCTGATCGAGGGCTTCCGCTTCTACGAAAGCATCGAGGCTGGAGTTGGAGCTTATTTCTTAGACTGCCTATTCTCCGATATCGATTCGCTGATTCTCTTTGCTGGAATTCATCAGATCGTTTACGGCTATTACCGCTCACTATCCAAGCGCTTCCCATTTGCTATCTACTACGACATCAACAGCGATAAGATTCGCGTCCATGCCGTGTTGGATTGTCGTAGAAGCCCTTCGTGGATAAGGAAGCGCTTAACCGGACGCGGCTAGTAAATCGCTGTTGAACGTTCGCGTCGCGCTCAGCGATACCCCATAGCCGCGAGGAACTGCTTCAGCGATCCGAACTGTAAATACGGATTGGTCTTTTTCTGCTCGCCTATCGTCGCGTGCGTAAGCGCGGCGTAGTTGTGGCCGGGAAAAAGTATCGTGTCGTCCGGCAGCGCCATCAACTTTTGCGTCAGGCTGTAATACATCTGCTCCGGATCGCCACCGGGGAAGTCTACTCGACCGCAGGCGTCGATGAACATCGTGTCGCCCGACACCACACGGCCATCGACGAGAAAGCACTGCGAGCCCGGCGTGTGGCCGGGCGTGTGCACGAGCTGAATCTCGATGCCGCCGACATCGATCTTGTCGCCGCTGTCAGCTTTGATGATGTCGGACGGTGAAAGACCTTTCAACGCATCCGCTTCAGCTTTGTGCACGACGACTTTGGCTTTGCATCGGCCGAGAAGCTCCGTGACGCCGGGAATCTCGTTGCTGCCAAAGCGGCCGCCGACATGGTCCGGGTGAGTATGCGTGACAAATGCATGGGTGACTTCCATGTCGTCCTGCGCCGCGACTTTGAGAATCGTGTCGATCTCCCACGCCGCATCGACCACCGCAACCTTGCGGGTATCAGTGGAACCGATCAGATAGACGTAATTCTGCATCGGACCGATTTCGAGTTGTTTGAAATAAAGTGCTGGATTCATCGGGCAATCTCTTTTTTGGAATCTGTAATTTGGAATATGGAATTTGCGGTCACCGTACTTTAGCCGCTAGCGACGCATAACTGACACCGTCGCCATTGTCGCTACTCACCGGCAACCCCGAAGCCGCCCACCCCGGCGCGATCACCGTGCCAATGGGATCGCGCTGGCCGCCGAAGCCGCCGAGCAAGTTGGAAACGTCTTGATAGCCCGCTTGGTCGAGCATCCGCGACGCCGCCGTGGAGCGCGGTCCGGCTTGGCAACCGACGATAAGTTTTTTCTCGCGGGGAAAATTCGCTTCGACGACTTTGACGAAATCGGGATTCGCCATCATGCCGCGCGCCGGATCGGGAAACGCCACGGGAATGTTCACCGCGCCCGCCGGATGACCGTTGGCAAACTCCCGCTCGCTGCGTACGTCGATGTAGACGACGTTGGCGTCGGCGGTCAAAGTATCGTGGGCTTGTTGCGGTGTGATTTCTTTAACTGCCATATTTCCGCAGTTCTCAGTTACCAGTTGCCAGCGTGAAATCCGAAACTAAACACTAATCACTAACAACTAAAAACTATCTCCTACATCCCCATAATATTATAGCCGGCATCCACATGCAGCACTTCGCCGGTGACGGCGCTGCCCCAATCGCTGCACAGATAGAGCGCGGTCTTGCCGACTTCTTCGGCGTCGATGTTTCGTTTCAGCGGCGCGCGCTCGGCGACGTGGTGCAGCATGGATTTGAAATCGGAAATTCCCGCGGCCGCCAGCGTGCGCAGCGGTCCGGCGGAAATTGCGTTGACGCGAATCCCTTTCGGCCCGAGATCATGCGCCAGATAACGCACGCTCGCTTCCAGCGCCGCCTTGGCGACGCCCATGACGTTATAGTTAGGAATAACTTTTTCCGAGCCCATGTAGGTGAGCGTCAGCACCGAGCCATTGCGCCCTTCCATCAGCGGCGCCGCATGGCGCGTCAGCGAGACTAGTGAATAGGCGCTCACGTCCATGGCAAGATGAAATCCCGCGCGGCTGGTCTGCACGTAGGGATTGGACAAGTCTTCTTTGTTGGCGAAGGCGATGGCGTGGATCAAGATATCGATGCCGCCCCATTCTTGCTTGAGCGTCGCGAAAACTTTTTCCACTTCCTCATCCTTGGTCACATCGCAAGGCAAGATAATCTTCGCGCCGATCCCTTCGGCCAATGGCCGCACGCGCTTTTCCAAAATCTCCCCTGCGAAAGTAAACGCCAGCTCCGCGCCCTCGGCATGAAACGCCTCCGCGATCGCCCAAGCGATGCTCCGCTCATTTGCCACGCCAAAGATCGCCGCCTTTTTCCCCGCCAGTAAATTCATGAATTCACCCCCCACCTATTTTGGATTTGTGATTTTGGATTTTGGATTGGGGGAGGCAACGCGCAAGAATGAAAATTCTTGGCTCCAAGTCCTGAATTCCTGCTCCGACAATCCAAAATCCAAAATCGAAAATCCAAATTTGTTTCATCGAATGATCCTCGTCGCCTTCCATAACACTTCAGGCGGAACCGTGAAGCCGATCTGCTTCGCCGCCTTAAGATTGATGACGAAATCGAACTTCTTGGGCCGCTCCACGGGTATCTCAGCGGGCTTTGTTCCCTTGAGAACCTTATCCACGATCTCAGCCGCGCGCCGGAGCATCTCTGAACGATCCTCTCCGTAAACCATCAGTCCACCTGACTCGACAAACCGAACGGAAGTATACATCGCTGGAAGTCGATTCTTTGTCACCAGATCTATGATCCGCTTTCGGTGAACAGCGAAGAACCCACCGCCGGGTACCATAAGGCCGTTGGCGCGCCCTTTGGTTGCGGCTCGAAACGCCCCTTCGATGTCATCAGGACCTTTCACCTCTAAGGACTGAATCCCTATCCGTAAAAACCGCGCCACAGGCTCTGTCTCTTTCACGTTAAAATCCTCTTCACGATTACTCGGACTCCAGAGAAAGGCCACCCGCGAGAGCTTGGGAACCGTTTCTTTTAATAGTTCGAGCCGTTTTCCGTACATCTCGGCGCCCATATCGGTCAGCCCCGTGATGTTTCCACCCGGCCGTGCGAGGTCAGCGACGATGCCAAGCCTTACGGCATCCGCGCCGAATGCCATGACGACGGGGATCGTCTTGATCACGTTTTTAGCAGCAGCCGCCGCTTCTGTTCCTTGGGTAACGATGACATCGCAGTTGAGACGGACGAACTCGGCGGCAAGACCTGGGAGGCGCTCAATTTGTCCCTCAAAGTAGCGGTAATCGATTATGAGGTTCTGCCCCTCGACATAGCCGAGTTCACGTAAACGTTGTTGAAATGGCTTTATGTATTCCGCTGTGCCAGTAACCCCGTTCCCTAGATAACATACGCGCGCGACTTTCTTCGGCTGCTGCGCGTCGGCCGGGGCTCGACCCGCGGCCAGAGTTACAAAGATTACAAGCAGTCCGATAATCTGTTTCATAGCCGCCAATTTTGAATTCATTCTTTTTTCCCTCTGAGTCCGCGCTGCCACAAATATTCCAGCTCGCCCATTTGATCGCTGATCCAGCGCGCCAGGACAAAAAATAAATCGCTCAAGCGGTTCAAATACTTGATCACGTCGTCGTTGATCGCTTCTTCGCGCGACAAACGCAAAACCTCGCGCTCGACGCGCCGGCACACCGTGCGGCACTGGTGCAGATACGCGCCGATACGGCCGCCGCCGGGCAAGATGAACGACTGCAACGGTTCGAGATCTTTCTGGCACTGGTCGATCCATTTTTCCAGCCGCTTGATCTCGTCGGCGCCGACCCGGTACATGCCGGCTTGGAAAAACTCCGGCGGCGTCGCCAGCTCGCTGCCGATATCGAACAGCTCGTCTTGGATCTGGCACAACACCTCGTCGAGAAATCGATGGCCTTCGCCGGACTCGCGGTCTTCCTCGTTGAACACCCGCGCTAGCCCAACAATGGAATTGAGCTCATCGACGGCGCCATAGGCTTCCACCCGCAGCGAATCTTTCGCGACGCGCTTGCCGCCGACCAACCCGGTCTCGCCGCGGTCGCCGGTGCGGGTGTAAACTTTGGTGATGCGAATGGCCATGGGATTAAATCATTGCAGAATGCAGATTGCAGAATGGAGAATGGAAAATGAAGACCGCCCGATTCCAAACTTATGAATTGTCCATTCTGCAATCGTCTTTCAATTCTTATCCGCCTTGGTCTTCCAAAACCAGTAAACCGGTATTCCCAAACTGACGATGAACAAACCGATCAGGGTTTCCTTGGGTTTCTCAGTCACCGAACCCAAGACAATCCACAGATGCACCAGGACAAAAATTATCGGCAGCAGCGGATAACCCCACAGGCGATAGGGCCGCTTGAGTTCCGGTTTTTTAAACCGCAGCACGATCACCGAGCCGACGGTGAAGGCGGAAAACAGCGTGATCACGACGCTGACGTAAGTAAACAAAGTGCCCCAGGTGTTGGTGAGGATCAGCAAACAAGTCCACAGCGCTTGCAGCAGGATCGCCTTGGTCGGCGTGCCGAAGTTCGGGTGAATGTAGGTGAGCTGGTGAAAAAACACTCCGTCCTTGGCCATCGCGTAATAAATGCGCGGACCGATCATGGTGACGACGTTGAGCGCACCGAGAATCGAGACGGTGATTATTCCGGTGATCAATGCCGAAGTCTTGTAACCGAACAGCGCCGTCGTCGCCACTTCCGACATGCGCAGCGCGCCCTTCATCTCGGTCACCGGCACCGCGTAGATGTAAACCGCGTTGATCGCCAGGTAGAGTGCGGTGACGATCAAGACGCCGTACATCAAAGCCCGCGGCAGATTGCGATCGGGATTCTCCACTTCGCCGGCGATGTAGGTCACGGCGTTCCAGCCCGAGTAGGCGAAGATCACCGGAATGAACGCCGCGCCGAACAAACTCGAGTTGCCGATTTTACTCCAGTCGAAGAGCGGCTCGAAGTGGCTGGAGCTGCCGTTGCCGGAAAAGATGCCAAGCACGATGATTCCCAAGAGCGCGCCGATCTTCAAAACCGTCAAGAAATTCTGCATCCAGGTTCCTTGCTTGACGCCCAAGCAGTGCAGTCCGGACAAGAGCAACACCACTGACATGGAAAACAGCGTGCCGGTCTTGACCGTGATCGGGATCAGCGGCAGCGCCAGCGAAAACAGCACGTCGTCCGATCCCAACACCGGAAAAAAGAACGACATGAAGCCGTTCAAGATCACCGAAAGAAAAGCGATGGCGCCGGAAAAGGTGACCAGGAACGAAGACCAGCCCGAGAGAAATCCCATGAGCCGGCCGTAGGCCTCGCGGATGTAAATATAATCGCCGCCGGCATACGGCAGGCTGGTGGCCAACTCGGCGCAGGTCAGCGCGCCGGCGAGCGCTAGCAAACCGCCAAAGAGCCAGACCAGCAGCACGCCGCCGGGCGATGGCAAGGTCTCGGCAATCGCGCCAGTGGAAATAAAAATCCCGGTGCCGATCATATCCCCAGCGATCAACATCACCGCTGAGAATAAACCAATCTGCCGCTTGAGTTCAGTGTGCGCCATAGCGATTAGCCATACAGGGAAACCGTAGAACAGGCAAATAATTTTAACTCCAATGTTGTAGCAAAGTGATTATGTCAGGGGTTAACGGCAACGTAATTATGTCAGGGTGGAAGGATGACAACCCTGACAATGAAAGACGAGAAACGACTAGACGTAATTCAACGAGTATATCGCAGCGAGATCACCGTGGTTGAGGCCG
>SHYW01000096.1 GCA_009692615.1 Deltaproteobacteria bacterium
CGGCCTCAACCACGGTGATCTCGCTGCGATATACTCGTTGAATTACGTCTAGTCGTTTCTCGTCTTTCATTGTCAGGGTTGTCATCCTTCCACCCTGACATAATTACGTTGCCGTTAACCCCTGACATAATCACTTTGCTACAACAGAATCTTCACAACCCTTGACGGGCCTTCTCGGTCTATTGTATAACTCATCTGCGAGTGATGTTTCTGAGGCGGTCTGTGCATGGCGACCGCTAATTTTTTTTGTGTTTTTGCGGTGGGCTCGAAAGAAACGGCATGTTAAAAATTTTTCACTTACGATCGCGATCTACTTGCCGGCCACAGAGTCGAAACCGCTTCCTTCCACGTTTTTTTTTTACGTTAATCCGCTTATCCACAGCGGCGAAGACTGCCAATTCGAATTCGAACATTTTGGGGAAAGCTCCGGTCTACTAGGAGGTCCGTATGTTTAAAGTTGGCGAGAAAGTTGTTTACCCGGCTCATGGTGTGGGCGAGATAGAAGCGATCCGTTCGCATGTCATTTCCGGCACTGAGAAGAAATTCTACATGCTACGAATTCTCGAGACCGACATGAAGATCATGATCCCGATCGACAACGTCGACTCCGTTGGGTTACGTAAGATCATCGACCGCGCCATGGTGACCAAGGTCTATAAGGTATTGCGCCAGAAGAAAATTGAATCCGACCAGCAGACTTGGAATCGCCGGTACCGCGACTACACGGAGAAAATCAAGACCGGATCGATCCTCGAAATCGCCAAAGTATTGCGCGACCTGTTTGTGTTGAAAGGCGATAAAGAATTGTCCTTCGGCGAACGTAAGATGCTGGACACGGCGCGCAATTTGCTGGTCAAGGAGTTGTCGATTGCCCGCTCCCATTCGGAAGAGAAGATCATGGAGGAGCTCCGCCATATTTTTACTCACTGATGTGGGCTGGCTGCTAATAGTTTTCGAAAAGCCGGGAGATCTTCTCTCGGCTTTTTTAGTTTTGAGTCGAGTATGCATGTAACTGCAATCGTGGTTGCCGCCGGGGCCGGTCGTCGCATCGGCGGCGAGGTTTCCAAGATGTACCTGCCCATTGCCGGCAGACCGCTAGTGTTGCGCACGCTGGATAGGATGCTTTCGGCTCGTTCGGTGGAGCGCGTGGTGTGGGTCGCTGGCGCCAAAGAAGTGGCGCACTGCCAGGCGCTTTTGCGCGGCGATGCGGCGTTGCGTGACCGGCCGATTGTCTTGCAGGAGGGCGGCGCCACACGCCAGCAGTCGGCAAAACGGGGGTTGGGGAAACTGGCCGCGGATACCGACATCGTGATCATCCACGACGGCGCGCGGCCGTTCGTCTCCGCTGATTTGATCGATCGCTGTGTCAGCGCCGCAGCGGAAAAGGGCGCGGTGGTTGTCGGCTTACCGACGCACGATACTATCAAGGTGGCGGGCAGCGATCGGCGCATCCAAACTACGCCCGAGCGCAGTTCGTTGTGGGAAGTCCAGACGCCCCAGGTTTTTCAACGGGAGATTATTACCGAGGCTCATGAACAGGCGGCGAGAGATGGCGTCGAAGCAACTGACGACGCCATGGTGGTGGAGCGTTTCGGCCGACCGGTATACATTCTCGATGGTGAGCGGACCAATATCAAGATTACCCTGCCTGAAGATATTTGGTTGGCTGAAGCGATGCTTCGCGACGGGCGGGTTTCTTAGAGCGCTTTTTTGAGTAAGGCGTCGTTCAGGCTGCCGCTGCGAAATCCCTGCAAGTCTAAACTGACGAAGTCGAAACCGACTTCTTTGAATTTCTTCACAATCGCGTCTCGAATCGTTTTGTCGAATAGCCTCTCGACTTCGCTCTCGGCGACTTCGATGCGTCCAAGGTTGCCGTGGTAACGCACGCGAAACTCCCGGAAGCGTAGCCCCTTCAAAAACACTTCACAGGCGCCGATCTGTTTGAGCCGTTCCAGATTGATTTCGGTGCCGTAGGGAAAACGCGACGACAGACAGGGGCTCGATGGTTTGTCCCAAGTCGGCAAGTCGAGTTCGCGGCTGTAGCGGCGGATGTCGTCCTTGGTCATTTCGGCGTCCACCAACGGATGGCGCACGCCCCATTGATCGGCCGCTTGCAGTCCTGGCCGATGATCTTTCAAATCGTCGAGATTGGTGCCGTCGACGATCGTTTCGATTCCCAGTTTATAGGCTTGTTCGCGGCAGATTTTATACAGCTCGTCCTTGCAGAAGAAGCAGCGATTCACGGGATTCTTTTGATAGGAAGGATTGGCCAATTCGTGGGAGTCGAGAACGATGTGGTGACAGCCGAGCCCGCTGGCGAATTCCTTGGCGGCGTCGAGATCGCCTGGCGGCACCGAGGCCGACGAAGCGGTCAGCGCGATGGCTC
The DNA here is from genome assembly GCA_009692615.1 of Deltaproteobacteria bacterium. NCBI lineage: Bacteria > Pseudomonadati > Myxococcota > Myxococcia > Deltaproteobacteria bacterium. The sequence goes on from SHYW01000096.1 coordinate 2,387, forward strand.
GCGCGCCCAGCGCCAAGTGCGCCGCCTTGAGCAGAAAGGTCGAATCGACTCCAGCGGAAAATGCCACGAGCAAGCGATCGGACTGGGCCAGGATGCGGATTAGGTTTTCGAATTTTGCGTCCATTGTTTGTTGCTGAAGAGATCGGTGCTCAGATAGTGCTCGCCTTTGTCGGGAAAGACCACGACGACGATCTGACCTTTACCGAGAGTCTTGGCGACTTTTACCGCGGCGAAACAGGCGGCGCCCGACGAGATGCCGACCAGCAGTCCTTCCTCGGCGGCCAACCGGCGTGCATAGGCCGTCGCGTCGGCGTCGCTTACCTGCACGATCTCATCGATCACTTCCCGGTTGAGCACCGCGGGAATGAATCCCGCGCCGATGCCTTGGATTTTATGATAGCCGGGTTCGCCGCCGGAGATCACCGGCGACGCCGCGGGTTCGACGGCGCAGATGCGCACGTCTTTCATTTTGTCTTTAAGCACTTCGCCGACGCCGGTGATGGTGCCGCCGGTGCCGACGCCGGCGACGAAGGCGTCGATGCGTTTAAACTGCTTGAGCAATTCCTGTGCGGTGGATTTTCTATGGGTTTCCGGATTGGCCGGATTGTTGAACTGCTGCGGCATGAAATAGTCCGGATTCTCCTGCAAGATCTCCTCGGCTTTGTGTATCGCGCCGCCCATGCCTTTGGTGTCCGGCGTCAAGATCAGATGGGCGCCGTAGGCGGCAAGTAAACTGCGGCGCTCTTCGCTCATGGTGTCGGGCATGGTCAAAATCAACCGATAACCTTTGATCGCTGAGATCAGGGCGAGACCGATGCCGGTGTTGCCGCTGGTCGGTTCGACGATGGTTGCGCCGGGTTTGAGTTTGCCTTGGCGCTCGGCGGTTTCGATCATGTTCAAGCAAATGCGGTCTTTGACCGAGCCGCCGGGATTGAACGATTCGAGTTTGGCCCAAACTTCCGCGCCGTTTTTGTCCGGGAGAACTCGCAGTTTCACGACGGGCGTGTTGCCGATTAGATCCAGGACGGATCGCGCACCATTCAAGCTAGCCACAAATTTTTCTCGTCTTTCCTGATGGGTGTGAGATTCGAATTGAAGACGATCAAATGCTATAGTTTCGTTCTGTTAATGTCAATAAAATCGTTCGATCCCATCTCGACCGTTTCCACTTCTAAGCGCGCTTGCGTGATTTTTCCCGGCGCGCTCGGCGACTTCGTCTGTTTCTTGCCGGCGCTGCACGCCTTGCGGCGCGATTGGGAAATTGATTTCTTCGCTCGAAGCGAGTTTGCCGACATCGTTCCATCAGGAGTATCGGTTCGCAGTTTGGAATGCGCCGAGATTAGCCGCCTATTCATCGACGACGCAGCGCCAGTTTCAGCACAGGCAAAATTTTTTGGCGACTACGCGGCGGTTTATTCATGGCTCGGCAGTCAACAGCCGGTGTTTGTCCGGCGCTTGCAAGCGGACTCTGCCGAGCGGGCTAAACTTTTTCCGTTTCGTCCATCGGCACTTATCGAACATCAAGCCGACTATTATTTGCGCTGTCTCGACTTGCCGTCCAGCCACGATTCTGTTCCCAGTATCGAGCTTCGCGCCGAGGCGATCGAGTGGTGCGATAATTTTCGCCGGCAACATTTGTTGGATCACCGGGCGGTTCTGGCGCTGGCACCGGGCAGCGGCGCGCGGGAGAAAAATTGGCCGGAACACTCGTTTCTCGCCGTGGCCGAGTGGTGGCGTGAAGCCACTGGCGGCGCGGTAGTCTTACTCGTGGGCCCTGTGGAATCCGAAAGAGGCGGCATCGACCGGCTCCGCCAGCAGTGTCTTGTCGCCGCCGATTTGAGTTTGGCGCAGCTTGCGGCGTTGATCAGCTGCAGCGACGCCTATCTCGGCAACGACAGCGGTGTGACCCATTTGGCCGCCGCTATTGGTGTGCCGACCTTCGCCCTGTTCGGTCCAAGCGATGGGCGCCAATGGGCGCCGCGCGGTAAACAGGTCGTCGTCATCAGCCGGGAAATCGCCTGTTCGCCATGCACGGATGCGCTGATGAAAAGTTGTCCGCACCATGCCTGTTTGACCGAACTTACCGCCGATCGCGCGATCGGCGCCATGAAACTAACGATAGCGCCCACGACCTTGACAAGGGTAGGGGCAGGGATTACAGTTTGAGCGAGATTTTCCAACGGATTTAGCTCGAAAAATTCTGTTCAGAAACGTAAGCGATAACCGGCGTCGCGTTCGAGTCAAAATAGTTTCGCATTCGTAAAAGGGTAACGCCTGGGGGGCGGCGGACGATTTGTTCCGGCGCGCGTCCGGGCGTTTTTTCTCGTCGGTTGGAGGATCGAGATGGCCAGCGAAGAGAAACAAGAAGGCAAAGGATTCACGGTTCAAGATCATCGGCGTTTCGCCCCGGAGACGGGAGCAGAGCGTCCGGAAGCTGCCAGTCAGCCCGAGGCCGCTGCTCAAACGGCTCAGCCGAATGACGCTCGGCCGGCCCAAGAAGCGCAACAAGAAGCGCTGCCGGAAATTAACTTTTCGACCTTCGTGATTAGCCTGAGCACTCAGGCGCTCATGCATCTCGGTGAAATCGCCAATCCGCTCAGCGGCAAAGTCGAGGCCGATGTGCCGGTGGCGAAACAGATGATCGATATTTTGGGCATGCTCAAGGACAAGACCGCTAGCAATTTAACCGCTAATGAAGACCGCTTGCTACAAGATATTCTCTACGATTTGCGCATGAGATATGTCGAAGCCGTGAAAAAACGCTAGTCGCTGCATAGGAGTTATCGTCGATGAGTTTGAAGAAAGTCTGGGATGGCAAAGTGAGTTTGAAGAGCGTGAGTCTGGTGGCGGTGGTCTCTTTGATGATCGGTCTCGGCATTAGCGGCAGCTTGGATTGGCTGTCGCCGAGCCGCGCGGTCAATTTTATGGGCGATGCCGGCAACGGCGATTCGCGGCTGTCCGGCGGTTTGCCGGATTTCGTCAGTCTCGCCAAAAAACTCAAGCCCGTGGTGGTCAACATTTCGACCACGCAAGCGAGCGAAGGGCGCGGCGGCTCCCAGGAATTCTCCAATCCCTTCGGCGGCGGCGAGGAAGATCATTTCAACGATTTTTGGAAACGTTTCTTCGGCGGACCGGAGCGGCGCGGTCCCCAGCAACGTCAACAACGGAGCCTCGGCTCGGGTTTTATCATCGACTCCGACGGCTCGATCTTGACCAACAATCACGTCGTCGAGAACGCCAGTAAGATCGTCGTCAAGTTGGCGGGTGACGAACAGGACTACGAAGCCAAAGTCATCGGCCGGGATGCCAAGACTGACATCGCGGTGATCAAAATCAACGTCAAGACCAATCTGGTCGCCGCCAACTTGGGTGACTCGGAGCGGCTCGAAGTCGGCGAATGGGTGATGGCGATCGGTAATCCCTTCGGCTTGGATGGCACCGTAACTTCGGGCATCGTCAGCGCCAAAGGGCGCCACAACATCACCCAGGGACCCTATGACAATTTCATTCAGACCGATGCTTCGATCAATCCCGGCAACTCCGGTGGGCCGCTGATCAATTTGCGCGGCGAAGTGATCGGCATCAACACGGCGATCGTCAGCCGCTCTGGCGGCAACATTGGCATCGGCTTCGCGATCCCGATCAATCTAGTCAAAGAGCTGCTGCCGCAGCTGCGCGGCAAAGGCAAGGTTACTCGAGGCTACCTCGGCGTGTTGATCCAAAAAGTAACTCCGGAAATCGCCGAAAGCCTGGGCATGGAAAAAGGCTACGGCGCTTTGGTCGCCAACGTGGCGAAGGATGGGCCGGCGGAAAAGGCCGGCGTCAAAGTCGGCGATGTGATCGTGGAGTTCGACGGCAATCCGGTTAAAGATTCCGGCGATCTGCCGATCATCGTCGCACGCACGGCGGTGGAGAAAAAGGCGCGCATGAAAGTGCTGCGCGACAAAAAAGAAATCGTTCTCAACGTCGCGGTCGGTGAACTTAAGGACGAAGAGGTGGTCGCCGCGGTGCCGGAAAAAGGCGAGCTCGGTCTCACCGTACAGCGCTTGACGCCGCAAATGGCGGAGAGCTTAGGCTTGGAAAAATCCGATGGCGTGGTGGTCTCAGCGATCGAACCGGGCAGCGCCGCCGAGGAATCCGGCATTCGCCGCGGTGACGTGATCTTGGAAGTCGACCGCAAAGCGGTACGCACTCTCGATGAATACAAGAAAGCGGTCGCCGGCGTTCGCAAGGGGCCGAGCGTTTTGTTCTTGGTGCGGCGCGGCGAAAGCACGCTGTTCCTCGCCGTTAAGCCGCGCCGCTAAATTCTCAATAACCTGACAATCAAAACGAGACCGGGACATTTCCATCTCCCGGTCTCGTTTTGTTGCTTTTACGCGGTTTCTGCGCGAAGATTAATCCTATTCGAGGCCGCGTTTGATAAAGTCGAAACTGCGAATTTTAAGCATCGCTCTAGTTGCTCTTCTGGTGGTTACTTCCAGCGGTTTGGTTTTCGGAGCGTGGTATTTAAAGCAGCTGGAAGACAAAGTCGTCGAAAAATTCGAAGGGCGCAAGTGGGTTTTCCCATCGAAAATTTATTCCGATAGTTACTTCTTGTATGTCGGCGCCGGTTTGCGTAGCCAAGATCTGGCGGAAAAACTGCGCCGGCTCGGTTACTTCGAAACCTCGGTTGCGCCCAAGGCCAAGGGCGAGTATCGCGTGGCGGCGAAAGAAGGCGTGATTGAAATCTTTCTGCACGACTTCGATTCGCCGACCGAGAAGTTCAAGGGCATCCCGATTCGCATTACGCTTCAAGGCAACGCCATCGCCAAGATCGAAAATATTGCCGATGGCAAGGAAATATTTTCCATCGAACTCGAGCCCGAGCTGATTACCGGTCTCTATGAGCGGATTTGGCAGGAGCGCAAAGTCGTCAAGTTGGCCGAGGTGCCGCCGCTGATGGTAAAGACAATTTTGGCGGTCGAAGATGAGCGCTTTTATCACCACTACGGCATCGACCCCATCGGTATCCTGCGCGCCATGTGGGTAAATTTGCGCAGCTTGAGCTTTCAGCAAGGCGGCAGCACGCTGACCCAGCAATTGGTCAAAAATTTCTTTCTCTCAGACGAGCGCACCATCAGCCGCAAGGTTCCCGAGGCGATGATGGCGGTGATTGCCGAACGCAAGTATTCCAAGCAAACGATTCTAGAAAACTACCTAAACGAGATATATCTCGGCCAGCGCGGCTCCCAGGGCGTGTTCGGTGTTTGGGAGGCGGCGCAGTTTTATTTTTCCAAGCCGCTCACCGATTTGACCGTCGGTGAGATGGCGTTGTTGGCGGGCTTGATCCGCGCGCCCAATCGGTTGTCGCCCTACCGGAGCGCCGAGGGGGCGACCAAACGGCGCAATGTCGTGTTAGCCAAACTGCTTGACGATAATATCATCACGCGCAAGCAATACGACGCCGCGTTGTTAGAAAAGTTGCCGCAACGCTCGCTGGTCAAGGTGACCAACGAAGGGCCGTTTTATGTCGACTATCTGCGCCGCGAGTTGGAAGAGAATTATTCCAATGCCGTGCTGACCAAGGAAGGGCTGCGGATATTTAGCACCCTCGACTTGCAGCTGCAGCGAATGGCCGAGCGCGCGTTGGTCGAGGGGCTGAAGAAGCTCGAAGAAACCCATCCTGCGCTGCGTCATAAAGGCGATGAGGAAGGTTTGGAAGGAGCGATTGTCGTGCTTCGGCCGCAGACCGGCGAGATTAAAGCGATGGTCGGCGGGCGCAATTATAGCCGCTCGCAATTCAATCGCGTGTTTCAAGCCAAGCGCCAGCCTGGCTCGGTGTTCAAACCATTCGTCTATTTAGCCGCGCTGATGTATGGCGGCCAAAGCGGCACCAAATATTCCGCCGACACGGTGATCAACGACAGCCAATTCACTTGGAGCTATGACAACCAGGAATGGCAGCCGCATAATTATAACAACGAATACTTTGGCGCGGTGACTTTGCGGCGCGCATTGGAAAGTTCCCTCAACTCGGCCACCGCTCGGGTGGCCCAGGATGTCGGCATTCGGCGGGTGCGCGACTTGGCGCACAAGTTGGGGATTCAAAGCTCGTTGCCGGCGGTGCCGGCGCTTTCTCTGGGCGCGGCGGAAGTGACGCCGTTAGAAATCGCCGTGGCTTACGCGACGTTGGCCAACGGCGGTTCGCGGGTGCGGCCGTTGGCGGTTAAGCAGGTGCTCGACCAAAGCACTAAGGTTTTGGAAAAGCGCGACGTCAAAATGGAGCAGGTGCTCAATCCGCAACTGGCTTATGCCATCAATCAGCTGCTTAAAGGCGTACTCGATCGCGGCACCGCGGCGGGTTCGCGGCGCGCGGGTTTCACCCGGCCGGCGGCGGGCAAGACCGGCACGACCAACGATTACAAAGACGCTTGGTTCGTCGGCTACACGCCGGATCTGTTGGCGGTGGTGTGGGTCGGTTTCGACGGACCGAAAAAAATCGGCATGTCGGGCGCTGAGGCGGCGCTGCCGATTTGGACCGAGTTCATGAAAAATGCCACGGCGAGCATGCCGGTCACCGATTTCGTCGGGCCGTTGGTGAGACCCGATACCGACGATAGTAAGTGCGCCGGTAAAGCCGAAGGCGAGAGCGGCGACTGCGCCGCTCCTGTGCCACCGGCTAAAGCCGCGGCGGGAGTTTAAAGTGCACGAAGCGCCATTCAAATCTCCCAGAATGATTTTAAGCATCGCAGCCTGCTGTGTGGCTTTCGCCGCCTGCGCGCCGCCACCGACTTACCGCGTGCCGGTGCCGCCGGTTGCGAGCCCGCGGCCGTCGAGCGCGCCGGTTGCGCCGCCGGCTCCTGAGCCAGCGCCTCAAGGGTTGCCGAACGAAGCGAAAATTCGCGAGCAGGATCTTCGTAGCAAGACTGCGCCAACGTTGCCGGCCAAGAGCGCCAAAGAGCCGACGCGCCAAGCGAGCGTCACTGAACCGCGCGGCTCTGAATCTTCGCCGCCGTTGGCTGACGACAGTTCGTTGCTCGCGAAAATTACTCCGGGGACTTCAGCGCAGCGCGCCGCGTCGTTGCGACTCACCGAAGAGGGCAGAAGAATTCTCGACGCCGGCGATCCGGCGCGCTCGCTGACGCGTTTGGAAAAAACCATCGTCATCGATTCGACCAATCCCTACGGTTATTATTACCTAGCCAAAGCGCAGCATCGTTTGGGACGCCATAAAGAGTCGCTCAACTTTCTCGACGTCGCCGAATCTCGGCTCGGTGCCGAGCCCTTCTGGTTATCGGAGATTCACGCGCTGCGCGGTGAGAACTATCACGCCCAAGGCCAACCGCAACGGGCCGAGGCGAGTTACAACCAAGCACTGCGCTTAAACTCCGGCAACCGCACCGCCGCCGACGGGTTAGCGCGCGTGCAAGGCGATCCGCCCGCCGCCCAACCGGCAACCAAGTGAGATTTTTCTCAGCATGTTAGTTCTAGGTGTTGAAAGTTCCTGCGACGACACCGCCGCGGCGATTTTACAAGACGGACGCACGATCCTCGCCAACGTCGTGTCATCGCAAGATCAAGTGCATGGCCCCTACGGCGGCGTGGTGCCCGAACTAGCGTCGCGCCAACATATCCAAACGATTCTGCCGGTCATCGATCAGGCGTTGAAAAATGCCGGCGTGACGCTCAAAGAGATCGACGGCATGGCGGTGACCTATGGTCCCGGATTGGTGGGCTCGTTGCTGGTGGGATTGTCGTTGGTCAAAGGCATCGCCTTTCGCGCCGGCATTCCCTTCGTCGGGGTCAATCATCTCGAAGCCCATTTGCTGGCGATCCATCTCGAACATGATGTCGCCTATCCGTACATCGCCTTGCTGGCTTCCGGCGGCCACACGTTGCTTTATTGCGTGCGCGGCGCCGGCGATTATCTCCATCTCGGCGGCACCCGCGACGACGCCGCGGGCGAAGCTTACGATAAAGTCGCCAAGCTGCTGGGGCTCGGTTATCCGGGCGGGCGGCCGATAGACGATTTAGCGAAAAGCGGCAATGCCAGCGCGATCCGTTTTCCGCGCGCGAAGCTAAAAAAATCTCCCTACGAATTCAGTTTCAGCGGTATCAAGACTTCGGTGTGGCATTATTTGAAAACTCAAAGCGAGGCGCAGTGGCAAGCGCAACGCGCCGACATCGCCGCCAGCTTTCAAGAAGCGGTGGTCGATATGTTGATCAACCCGACGCTCAAAGCCGCTACAAATCTGTCTGTCGGTCGCATCGTGCTCGCCGGCGGCGTGGCGGCGAATAGCCGGCTGCGCGCCAAGATGAAAGAAAAAGCCGAAGCGGCAGGGCTGCAAGTTTTCTGTCCGGCGCCAAAATTTTGCACCGATAACGCGGCGATGATCGCGCTGGCTGGATATCATTGGCTCCAGCGCGGCCGGCGCGACGACGAGCGCTTAAACGCCGACGCCGATCTCACTTTGTAAACCGGCGCGATGTCTCTGGCGGTTAAGGTCGGCAAAAAATTGTGACCCTTTACGAAGAAGTGCGCGCGTTGTTGCGCGAGACCGAGTTTCGCCCGAAGAAAAGCCGCGGCCAAAACTTTTTGATTCATGAGCCGGTCATCGAGTCGATCGTGCGACTGCTCGCGCTCGACGACAGCGATGGCGTGGTCGAGATCGGTCCCGGTTTGGGTTTTCTCACCCGCCGCTTGCTCGAACGGGCCGGGGAAGTCTGGGCGGTGGAAATCGACGACGCTTTGGTCGCGCGGCTGCGCCAAAGCGGTATGGATGACCCATCGAAATTGCACTTGATTCACGGCGATATTCTGGCGCTGCCGTTGCTGGAAATGTTGCCGGCAAAAAAACTCAAACTCGCCGGTAATTTGCCCTACAGTATTGCCACGCCGGTGTTGTTTCGCATTTTTGACTGGCGCGCGCGTTTTTCGCGCTTGGTTTTAATGGTCCAGAAGGAAGTCGCCGAGCGCATCGCCAGTGCGCCGGGGAGCAAGGATTACGGCACGCTGTCGGTGTGGTGCCAGTTGCACGGCCGGGTGGCTGACAAAGTGCAGGTGTCGCCGGAGGCGTTTTATCCGCGCCCGAAGGTGCGCTCGACGGTGCTGCAAATCGAGCTCTTCGACGAGCCGTTGATTGCCGCGGCGGATTTGCCGACCATGCGCGGCTTGGTGCGCGCCGCGTTCGGTCAGCGGCGCAAAACGTTGAGCAATAATTTGACCAGCTGGTTGAAACACGAGCGTGCTGAAATCGACAACTTCTTGCGCGTCTGCGATGTCGACCCCAAGCGGCGCGGCGAGACCCTCAGTGTCGCGGAATTCATCAAGCTCGCGGCAGCCGTAAAGCAAATGAATTTACTGACAACTGATAACTAACAACTGAGAAATTTTTCCTATGCCCGAACTTCCCGAAGTCGAAACCGTGTGCCGTAGTCTGCGGCCCCATTTGCTTGGCCGGCGCATTCGCCGCGTCGAAGTGCTGGAGCCGCGTTTGCGGGTGGCGGTGGATGTGAAGGCGTTGCAAGCCTTGGCCGGCCGACGCATTGACGCCATCGAACGACGCGCCAAGTATATCCTGATTCAACTGTCGGCGAACTCGGTCTGGCTGTTTCATCTCGGCATGTCGGGCAAATTGATTTGCACCAGCGCCGGCGCGGCACGGCGCAAGCATGACCACATTATTGTCAGCCTCGATGACGGCGGCGAGCTGCGCTATCACGACCCGCGCCGTTTCGGTTTGTCGTTGGTGACCGATCGCAATGGGTTATCCGAGCTCGCGCAGCTGCGTGCTCTAGGCGTCGATCCTTTCGGCGCCGCTCTCACCGGCGCATATTTGTTTGGCTTTACCCGGCGTTCGGACCGGCGCATTCGCGATTTATTGTTAGACCAGCAGATCGTCGCCGGTCTGGGTAACATTTACGCCAACGAGATTCTCGCCATTACCGGCGTCAGACCGACGACGCGGGCGCGCCGCTTGACGCGGCGCCAAGTTGCCGACATCGCCGGCGCGATCCCGCGTCTACTCAAGGACGCCATCCGCTGGTGCGGCACGTCATTTTCAGATTACCGCGATGCCGACGACAAGTCGGGCGAGTTTCAAAATCATCTGCGGGTGTACGACCGGGACGGCGAAAAATGCCGCGGCTGTCCGAGCATTATCAAGCGCGTCGCCATCGGCAACCGCAGCGCGTTTTACTGCCCGACGTGCCAGAAGTGAAGGTTGTCGCGGGAATTCGGTTACACCACGAAGGCACGAAGGACCCGAAGGTTTCGGAGTTCTGATTTCTTAAACTTCGTGCTCTTCGTGTCCTTCGTGGTGAAGTGAGTTATCGTCGGTTCGGCACGACTTCACGGCGCGAGCTGTATTGGGCACACCAGAATCATGTCCACTCCCAGTAACAAAAAACTTTTTTCGCCGCTGTGTCATCGCGACTTTCGGTTGTTTTGGACCGGCTTGCTGCTTTCCAGCGTCGGCAGCCAATTCACCACCGTGGCGATGGCGTGGCAGATTTATGAGTTGACCAACTCACCGTTGCAGATCGGCATGATCGGTTTGGCGCGCGCGGTGCCGCAGATGGTGATTCTGTTGTTCGGCGGGTTGCTCGCCGATGCGATCAATCGGCGCAAGCTCATGATGCTCACCCAGGGGAGTTTGTTTTTCGTTTCGGGCACACTGGCGCTTGTGACCTTGGGCGGACAGATGACGTCGCTGAAACTTTACCTCGTCGCGGTGTTCTTGGCGTTGTTCAGTTCGTTGGAAGCGCCGTCGCGCCACGCCATCGTGACTAATTTAGTTCCGGCCGAAGATTTGACCCAGGCGCTGGCGATGTCGAGCACGCAAAGACAAATCGCCACCATCGCCGGCCCGTCCATCGCCGGCGTCGTTTTGGCGCTGGCGGGGCCGAGCCTCTGCTACGCCATCGACGCGCTGTCATGGTTGGTCATGTTCGGTGCGCTGAAGTTGATTCGCACGCCGCTGCCCGAGCGCGGCGGCTGGCGCAACATCTCGTTCGCGTCACTCGACTCCGGTTTTCGTTTCGTCTGGCACCACGCGGTGATCTTTCCGTTCCTGATGATGGATCTGGGCGCGAATTTGTTCGGCACCATCCGTTCGCTTTATCCGATTTACGCCCGCGATATTCTCGCCGTCGGGCCGAAGGGTTTGGGTTTGCTCTACGCCGCCGGCGCCGCCGGTTCGTTGATCGGCGCGTTTGGCTTCAGCGTTTGGGGGCCGGTGCGCCAAGCGGGACGATGGATTTTGTTCGGCGTGACGATTTACGGACTTTCGCTTTTGGGCTTCGCGTATTCGCGAGTGTTGGCGTTGTCGGTGCTATTTCTCATCGGTTCGGGAATCGGCGATACCATCAGCGCGATCTTGCGCGCGACGATCAATCAGCTGAGCGCGTCCGACGAGCTGCGCGGCCGCATGTCGTCGATCAACAGCGTGTTCACCAACAGTGGACCGCAACTCGGACAGTTCCAAGCCGGCGCGCTCGCCGCGGTCATCGGCGCGGAGTTTTCCGTGATGACCGGCGCGCTGATTATTCTCGCCATCGTCGGCGTGCTCGTGGTGCGCTTCCCCAATCTGCGCGATTATCGCATCGCCGGCGGCGCGCAGTGAAGTTGGTGCATTGAGAAAATCCCCCCTTATCCCCCCTTTTTCAAAGAGGGGACTCTTCAAAACCTTTGCTTAGAGAATGATAACGATGCGCTGCTAGCGCGACGGCAGGTGGCGCAGTTTTTTGTCGACGCCAAACAGTTCGATGAAGGCGCCGAAGACGCTTTCGCTCAACTGCTGCAAGCGGGCGATGTGCTCGGGCGTTTCGCGGTGAATCCGCTCAGCGGTAATGTTGGCGCCGAGAGCGGCAATTTCTTTTCGGTTGTCCGGCACCCGCAGCCAGCGCTGGATCATCGGCTCGTCGACTTCGAGATGAAATTGAAAGCCGTAGACGTTGCCGCCGTAGCGAAACGCTTGATGGGCGCAGAGCGGGGAAAAGGCGAGATGGCACGTGCCGCGCGGTAGATCGAAGGTCTCGCCATGCCACTGAAAGATTTTTTCACTCTTAGCAAGTCCACTCAGTAGCGGATCCTGTTCCGCTTCTTCCGTAGGTGAGATGTCGTACCAGCCGATTTCTTTTTCGCGGTTCCGGTAGACATTGGCCCCGAGCGTCTTAGCGATCAGCTGCGAACCGAGACAGATACCGAGCACGGGAAGATTTCCTCGTAGCGCCGCTTCGATCAATTTCAATTCGGTGTTCAAGTGCGGCAGACGATGCGCATCGTTGACGCTCATCGGTCCGCCTAAAATCACCAAGCCGTCGTAGCCGTCGAGTGTCGGCTGGGCGTCGGGATGGCGCGCGAAATTCACGTAACGAATGCGAAAGCCGGCGCGCTTCAGCAGCGGATTGAGCGTGCCGAGAAGTTCGTGCGCGACATGTTGGCAGACCAGAAGTTTTTTCATGGCGGTAAGAAGCATTCACCTGATGCTAGTAATTATAGCGACACGGGCGGATAAAGAAAAACCGCCGGCGAGTTTGTTTGCTTGGTCGTCGAGACCGCTAGTGGCGGACTTGTGTAAGTGATAAAACCTCGAGCAGTGACAGTGAGGTTCGCTATGAAGAATCGCGAAATCGACGCGGCTTGGGCGTATCATGACGGCACGAAACATTCCTACCAAAGCATCCGCGCCAATGCGCACTCCCTCGACTGGGAGAACCGGCCGCTGTCATTTAAGATTTACACCGGCCTCGATCCTATCGCGCTGCCGCAACAGCTCTCGTCGACAACCATGCCGGCGCTTGCCGCGATTTCATTGAGCGATGCGCCTGGGGACGTTGGCATCATCCCAACACGCCAGACACTAGCGGAAATTCTGTTTCTGTCCGCTGGCATTACCAAGCGAAGAAGTTATCCGGGCGGAGAGATGCAATTCCGTGCCGCGGCCTGCACCGGGGCGCTCTATCACATCGATCTGCATCTGATCTGCGGCGAACTCGAAGATCTCTCGGCCGGTGTTTATCATTTTAGCCCGCAAGATTTTGCGCTGCGCCGATTGCGCGCGGGCGATTATCGTTCGGTGCTGATTCGTGCCAGCGGTGAAGAGCCATCGATCGCAAAGGCAAGTTGCGTGCTCGTCTGCGCGTCGACGTTTTGGCGCAATGCTTGGAAGTATCAAGCCCGCGCCTATCGTCACTGTTACTGGGATAGCGGCACGATACTCGCCAATCTTTTAGCGGCCGCGGCGGCCCGCGCGGTGCTTGCTAAAGTCGTGATCGGCTTTGTCGATGCCGAGGTGGACACACTTTTAGGATTGGACTCTCAGCGCGAGGCGCCGCTCGCAATGGTGGCGCTCGGAGAATCTGGCGATCGGGTTGCAGTGCCGCTGCTAGCCGTTGATCCGTTGGTTTTGCCAACCGCGCCGTTATCGAAACAAGAAGTTAATTATCCCGCGATGCAAGCGATGCACGAGGCTTCTTCACTCCAGGACGAAAAGGAAGTCGTCGCCTGGCGCGCCCAAGCGCTAAGCGCGGCAGCCACGGCGCGCAATGATGAAATAGCTGAGTCTCGAATGTTTCCTCTGCAGCCGTTGAGTTCTGTAGACATGTCGCAGGACAGCATCGACGAAGTAATTCTCCGGCGCGGCTCAACGCGCCAGTTTGCACCCGAGTCGATTTCCTTCGCCCAGCTTTCCACCATGCTCGACCGGGCAACGCGCGGCGAACACGGGGATTTTTTGCATCCAGGAGAGCCGTCGCTCAACGAGCTTTACTTGATCGTCAACGCGGTGGACGATCTGCCTTCGGGGACCTACCTGTATCGCAGCGCAGGCCAGTCGCTGGAATTGCTCAAGCAAGGCGACTTTCGCCGTGACGCGGGACATCTCGGTCTCGGCCAGGAGATTCCAGCCGATTGCAGCGTCAACGTTTATTTTCTAGCGGATTTGCCTCGATCTCTGGAGCGCTACGGCAACCGCGGTTACCGCGCCGCCCAACTTGAAGCCAGTATCATGGGCGGGAAACTCTATCTTGCCGCCTACGCCCAACGGCTCGGCGCCTCCGGGCTGACTTTCTTCGATGACGATGTCACGGAGTTTTTCTCGCCCCACGCGGCCGGTAAGAGCGTGATGTTTTTGCTCGCGCTGGGAAAATCCGTGAAACGGCGAAATGGACTAAACGTCGTGTAGCTAGTTTACAATTCCTTGGACCAACAACAGCTTCGGACTTGCCAGCGCAATCATGCTTTGCCCAAGGCAGCCCCAAAGGTTTTGTCTTCAAGACGTAAACAATATCCAGCATGCTCCACTAACCTATTTAAATTACGCTCGCGATTTTTTCGCTGTTCACATTAAAGCTTTGTCCGGTACCGCCGACGCGCTATAATCTTGTTGTCGAGACAAGCGCCAGACACGGAGGTCTTTGATATGGTAAGCGCCAGGAGCATCGATCTTTTCCCCTTTACCTCGTCCGCAGCATCGGAACGTTTCGGCCTAGCGCTGAAACCGAGCGTCATACTCATACGCTGGCCGGTCGTCATCATTTGCACCTATCTCTTGTTGTATCCGTCGGTGGATCTCGTGCCGGCGTGGGTTTCTTACAGTGCGGTATTTGTTTATATTGCGTCGAACGTCGCGCTCTATTTTTTTCCCGAAGAACGCTTCGCCTCCTGGTCATTCTAGGAAGCTGTATTATCGAAAACGCCAAGTTGCGCGCCGTGGTCTCCGTTGCGGCGCCGTTCTTTTATTCGGTATTGCTATTTTCTTCCTTGGATAACGTTCAACCCAATGTCTTCCTGCGCCTACCGTTCTTATTTGTCGTATCTTTATTCTACGGGTACTTCACCCAATTCATCCGAAGGGAAAAGACTCTGAGACAAGAAGAGGAGTTGCGCGACCGCGGCCGTAAAGAAGTTCTCAATATCGTGTCACATGAGTTTCGCACTCCACTCAATGTGATTTCCGGCTACGCCCAAGCGATCCAGGATAAAACCTGGGGAGAGGTCACGCCCGGCCAAAATGAAGCGCTAGGCAAGATCTCCCGTCAATCGGATCATCTCATGGATATCGTCAATGCGGTCTTGGACATCACCCGGATCGAAACCGGCGAGCTGTCGCTTGAGCGCGAAGAGTTGCCACTGTCAGATTATCTGAATGAAGTCAGCCGGAAATACGTTCCGCTACAAAATTCGGTGGCGCTTCAGTGGGTGATTCCCAACAGTCTACCGAAGGTCAATGCGGATAAGTTGAAATTGACCATCATCTTACAAAACCTAATCAACAATGCGCTCAAGTTTACCGAGCAGGGCAATGTCTCGGTGACCGCGCGGGTGAATGGAGCGAAACAACTCGTTGAAATCGAAGTCAAAGATAGCGGTATTGGAATTCCCAAGGAAGCCCACGCTCTGGTCTTTGAAAAGTTTCAGCAGGCCGACCCGTCGAGCACGCGAATCCACGGTGGTATCGGCCTCGGCCTTTATATTGTCAAGGTGTTCACCGAATTGCTCGGCGGAACCATCAGCCTTGAGAGCGAACCCGAGAAAGGCTCGACGTTTACGCTTTCCCTGCCCGCGGTTTCAGCGAGAATAGCATAATAACAGCGTATCCGACCTGGGTAACATCGCTGCGAAGTCAAAGTATCCAAGCTCTCGAATATATTTGCTCTCCACTGACACGATCACTCGTAACTCATAGCGCCGCGCGGCAGCAGCACGCGGATCTCGGTCGGCAGCGGCAGCGCGTCCTTGCTCACCGTTAAAGTGTCGGTCTTGAGAATCTGCGTGCGCATGCCTGCGATGAATTGTTTGATCAGGTAGGGACTGTCGCGATGGTGCATCGGGATGGCGATCTTGGGTTTGAGCTGGGTTAAAACTTCGCGCGCCAAGTCCGGCCCCATGGTGCGGCCGCCGCCGATGGGCGTGAGCGCAATGTCGACTTTGCCGAAGGATTTGATCTGTTGCTCGTTTAACTTCTGGCTCAAATCGCCGAGGTGGGCGATGCACAAGGTGCCGAGGTCGTAGACAAACGCCGAACCTTGGATTCCCTGGACGAACTCGGCGTTCTGATGAATCGGCACGTTGTAAATCAACGTGTCTTTGACCGTAGTGCTGACCATGTTCCAATCGGCGCCGTAGTTTTTTAGGCCGCGCAAAATCAGCGGATTGCCGCGCACGATCTGCACGGCGTTATGATTGAACATTTCTTTGCCGACGGTGACGACATCGGCAGTGATGTTGGGAGTGGGATACCACCCCGGCCCCAACGGATCGGCGGCGATGCGCGTGCCTTTGTTCGTCGTGATCAAAAAATAGTTGTGGCCGAAGTATTGAATCGTCGCATCGACATTGGCCGCGTGGGCAAGCGAAGTGAAACCGCGCGCGACATCCGGATCGCGGCAGGAAGAATGGGCAGATGAGATAACCGAGAGCAGCAAGCTGACGACAGCAGCCGCGCTGAAGATGAACCGACGGATTTGATTTTCACGAAAGCGCGTCATGATTATCCCGAACACGATCACGGACACGATGTCTTTCACGTATCCGTGCGTTCATGAACAGCAGGCTATTGGATTGAGCTGGAAAAAACAAACCCGAGTGTCATACGACTACCGAATCCTCGTGCGTCCGCAGAAAATTCTCCCACGCCGCCCGTGATGGCGCGACTTTTTCTTGTAATCGTTGTTTGCCGCTTTCGCTGATCGGCGTGAAATTGATCGCGGCTTGGACGTTTTGTTCGAGCGGCGCTAGTTGTTCGCAGCCGATGATGACGCTGGCGACGGGCTGGCTTAAGTTGAATTGTAAAAGTTCAGCAGGTGAAGCGCGGCCCGCGCCGCCGCCGACTAACAATCCTTGGCCCATGACTTTCATCGACAGGATGCCGAGATTTTTCTGCAACGCTACCGGCAAGGCGGACTGCTCGAAGGCGGGGATCGGTTCCATCTTGCGCGCGGCTATTGGGTTTGCCGATTGGGCGGCGTTGAGCGCCATTAAAACCGTGTCGAAGTCGTGGCGGCGCAGCGCTTCGGCCATGGCGGCGCCGTCGTTGTGGCCGGTGATGCCGATGAAGCGGACGACCTTCTGCGCTTTCAATTGCTGCACTGCGCCGAACACGCCGTTGGCGCTACCGATGCGCTCTAGGTCGTTAAGATCGCTGAGGCCGTGGATTTGAATTAAATCAATGTAATCGGTTTGCAGGAACTTTAAACTCGCTTCCACCGAGCGCAACGCGCCGTCGCGATCGCGCGGGTCGATTTTTGTCGCGAGGAACAGTTCTTTGCGGCGTTTTTTAGAAAACTCGCCGAGACGTTTTTCGCTCAGTCTTTCTACCGGCCGCCTCGTGTAGGAACCGGCGGTGTCGAAGTAGTTGATGCCGAGGGTTAAGGCGCGTTCCAGCAGCGCCTGGGCGGCGCTTTCATCTTCGATGGAGCAGAAGCGCGAGCCGGAGCCGAAGCCGATACAGGAAATCATCTCGCCGGTTTTGCCGAGACGGCGTTTCGGCAATGCGCTGGTCGCTGCGCCCATCGCTTTCTTCGCAGTACCGAGCATGACTGCGGCAGTGGTGGACTGCAAAAATTCGCGGCGGGTCCAATGTGATTTCATAAAGGCTCCATTCGGTTTGCTAAGCCAATGTCGACGAACATCATAGACCAGATGATCATACCGGCGTCAATGCTTCTTGCCCCTTTCCCGATGTCCGATATCCCTGCCTCTTCGTTGGAGCGCAGGATCGGCTTCAGGTGTCGAGAAATCATTGTCATGCCGGCGACGGCCGGCATCCATCCCCGCACCCCTCCTGGATACCGGCCTGCGCCGGTATGACGCGATGTCGGGATTAATTTTGAATCGACTTAATCGGAATTCAACCTCGTTTAAATTTGGCGTCGCGTCGACTACGACAAGAACTCGGCTGTCGTGGCAACGTCAATATGTCATGTTAACAGCAACGCGATTATGTCAGGGTAGTGCGTTGGGTTGAGGTCGTAAGTTAGAAACCTGGCCATAGCGGAACCCCACCTTGTTGGAGTTGGTTCGATATAGGCCAAGTGTGTGCGTCG
>SHYW01000097.1 GCA_009692615.1 Deltaproteobacteria bacterium
CGGCCTCAACCACGGTGATCTCGCTGCGATATACTCGTTGAATTACGTCTAGTCGTTTCTCGTCTTTCATTGTCAGGGTTGTCATCCTTCCACCCTGACATAATTACGTTGCCGTTAACCCCTGACATAATCACTTTGCTACAACACCCAATCAACCGCCGCGTTGACAACCTTCTTCAACCAGGAATAAGATTCCGCCATCATTCGTGAGTGAGTTCGCATGCAACTAACATTAGCTCATCATCCGGTCAGTGAATTCAAACTCGGCGCGCCGGCGCGTCTCGACGGCACGGTTCTCGTCGTCGATCCCGCCGAACTACGCCGGCTGTTACTCACCGATGAATTTCTTACCGGCGTCGACTTCGACATCGTCTCGCCCGGCGAGAGCTGCCGCGCCGGGCCGATCTTCGACATCGTCGAGCCGCGCGCCAAAGCACCCGGCGCGGGCTGCGACTTCCCCGGCATCCTCGGCGCAGCCACCACCGCCGGTATCGGCACGACCCATGTGCTCACAGGCATGGCGGTGTCGATCCTCGCGGAAATTTCTCCCGACCTCACCCGCAGCACCACTGGGCGAGTGTTGGAAATGAGCGGCGCGCCGGCCCAGGCCGGCGAATATTCTCTGCTGCGTCACTTGATCGTCATCCCAAAGACAAAGCCCGATCTGCCGCGCCACGTCGTCGAAAAAGTTTATCGCATCGCCAGCATCAAAACCGCCGTGGCCCTCGCCCAATTAGCTTTGAATCAGCCGCCGGCAACCGAAGAACAGTTCGATCCGGTGGGTCCGGCGCAGCCGGGGCACGAAGGCTTGCCGCGCGTCGCTTACATCGGCCAAATTTTTTCCCGCCAGCGCAAACCGCAAGTGGACGAACCGATTCTTTACGGCGCCAACACCGATGGCATGCTGCCCGTCATGCTTCATCCCGACGAATGGCTCGACGGCGCCATCGTGCCGTCGCTGCACTCGTGGTTTGGCGGCATGGAAACTTATTATTATCAGAACCAGCCGATCATCCTCGATCTTTACCGGCGCCACCACGCGCGCGAGATCAATTTCGTCGGCACCGTCGCCACCGTCGCCGGCTCGGACAACTTCGACCGCGAACGCCAGTGCCGCGCCGCGGCCAATCTGGTCAAGTGGAACTTGCAAGCCGACGGCGCCGTGCTGTCAAAATACGGCGGCGGCCTGCCCCACGCCGACCTGTCCGAAACCGCGCGCTTGCTCGAACAGATGGGAATCCGCACCGCGGTCATGGTGTCGGATGTCTCGCGCGACCGGCGCGTCGAGTCGGCGCTGCTGTTCAACGTTCCTGAAGTCGACGCCATCGTCTACAACGGCGGCAACGGCACGCACTATGAACTGCCGCGCCTGAAGCGCATCATCGCCGCGACCAATGAATTCGCCGAACTGCTCACCGGCCCGATGACCATCGACGCAGCGAACATCGTCGGCGTCACCAACCAACAAGGCGCGTCGAGAATGAGATCCGTGGTGTACTGAAGAAGGCAATAGGCATGAGGCAACAGGCAATAGTGAAGAATCTTGAGAAGCCAATTCTGCCTGTTGCCTAATGGCTATTGCCTAGGAGTTACAATGCGCATCGCTCACTACTTAAATCAGTTCTTCGGCGGCATCGGCGCTGAAGAACATGCGGACAAGGGAATGGAAATTCGCGCCGGCGCGGTCGGTCCCGGCAAAGTTTTGGAATCGTTGCTGGGAGCTGACGCGCAGATTGTTTTAACCTTTGTCTGCGGCGACAACTACGCCGTCGAACGGCAAGAAGACCTGATCGCCAGTGTCATCGAAAAGCTGCGCGGAGAAAAGCTGGATTTATTCGTCGCCGGACCCTGCTTCGACGCCGGTCGCTACGGCATGGCCGCGGGTGCGCTTTGTCGCGCGGTGCAAAAAGAATTCGGCATCCCAACTGTCAGTGCGATGAGCGAGGAGAATCCCGGCGTCGATCTGCACCGCGACGCGCTTTACATCGTCGATTCCGGAACGAGCATTACGAAAATGCGCGGCGTATTGGCGAACATGGCGCGGCTCGCCAATAAACTCGTCAGCAAAGAACCGATTGGTCTACCGAACGAAGAAGGTTATCTGCAACGCGGCTGGCTGCGCGATCAATTAGTCAATAAAACTGCCGCGACGAGAATGGTCGACATGCTGCTGGCGAAAATGGCCGGCGAAAGCTTTGAATCGGAAATGCCGGCGACGACCTTCGCGCCGGTGCCGATGCCGGCGCGGATCAAAGACATGTCGAAGGCGAGAGTGATGCTGATCACCGACGGCGGGCTGGTGCCGAAAGGCAATCCGGATCGCATTGAAGGAACCGCGGCGACGCGCTGGGGTTCCTACAACATCGCCGGCCGCGACGACCTGTGCGCCGCCGACTACGAAGTTTCCCACGGCGGCTACGACACGCGATTTGTCCAAGAAAGTCCCGACCGATTAGTACCGCTCGATGCCCTGCGCGAAATGGAAAAAAACGGCGTCATCGGCAAACTGCACGACGAATTTCTTTCCACCTGCGGCCGCTCCAATCCATTGTCAAACACCCGCCGCCTCGGCCGTGAGATGGTGGAGAAAATCAAAAGGGAAGGCGTCGACGCCGTCATCCTCACCTCGACGTGAGGCACCAGCACTCGCAGCGGCGCTGCGATCACGACGGAACTGGAAAAAGCCGGCATCCCCGTGGTGCAAATCACCTCGGCGCTGCCCATCGCCAAAATGGTCGGCTCCAATCGCATCGTCTTGGGCGCGGGAATCGTCCATGTCACCGGCGACGCTAAATTGCCAATGGCGGATGAAAAACAACTGCGAAGAAAATTGGTACAGCAAGCACTCGACGCGCTGCAATCGAATGAAAAGCGGTAATTTCCCTCTTGGGGCGCAATGAATTGCGCCCCTACATCGGATCGAGAATCCAATCGAGCGGCAATCCTTTAGAGAAACACGCTGATATTTTTTGCGTCGAGAACCGCTTGATCGAGAATGATCGTGCGGCGGGCGATTAGGAAAGAATCGCCGGCGCGGCGCAGGATATCTTGGCGCGCGCCGACGAATAAATCTTTATCGCTTTCCATGCGCGTGCGGTAAACCAGAAAATTGGAGTGGGCTGCGATTTCGTTGCCGTGGTCATTTTTGATCCGCACGTTGGTGATCAGATGACGCGTGCGCGACGGCGGCACCTCGGCCCAGGCGATTTTTGAATAGGCTCGTTCAACTCTGATCTTGAGCGCCTTGATGTCGTCGTCGAAGTAATAGCCTTCGCCGGGCTTTGATAATTCTTCGCTGATGTTTTCCGGCCGCTCCAAGGTGTTATGGCGGATCGGCATCCAGTAGCGGATATCTTCGGCGAGCAAGTTGAACCACTCGCGCAACTTGCGCTCGTCCAACAATTCGGCTTCGAGATAGTAGAAATCTTCGACTTGCTGGCGCAGTTCGTTAGCCATTTTGCGTGCTCAGCACTTCCTGCCAATTTTTCGCCTGCAGCATCTTCGCCCAGTGCATGTACAGGCTCAACTGATTATTGTCGCTGAAGCGGCTCTTCACTCGCCCCGGTAGTTCGATATCCACCGGCGGCTCGTTGCCATGCATTTGATAGTTCGCCGGATAGCGCCGGCCAATTAAACTCTTCGCCGCGCCGGTCACTTGAATCCAGTTGTCCATGTCGTCTTGCTCGAACACGCCGCTCGGACTAAATCGGTACTGCGACACGAAGCGCATCGCCTCTTTGATTTTCGCCGGCGCGGCTTTGTCGACGATCGCCCAGCTCCAGATTTCCATCTTGTCCGGCCCGCGCGGCAGCCAGACGCGAATCGTCCGCGTCAACCAGTGCACCGAGAGATTGGGAAACACCGTTCCCGCCGAAGGCGAAATCTTGCGCGCGCGCACGGCACCCAAGCGATTTTCAATTTCTGCGGCGTGCTCCTTCATGTAGTCGACGAGCTGGTTATCAGGCTGCGCAAACCAAGGCCCGCTCTCGGGCGGCGTTAGCCATGACACGAGAATGTGGCCGAGGTCGCAAGCGATCTGACAGCCTTTGTTCCATTGCCGGGTCTCAGCCGTCGTCGTGTCGATGCCGAGCTCGCGCGCCGAGCCGTGCGTCGAGGCGATGTGGTAACCATCGCCGCCGAAATTTTCCGCGGCGGTTTTCCAATTGGCATCGACCACCCAACGGTGCGGACCGCTGACTTCCGTGCCGCCTTCGCGGCGATCGAGAAGAATGTCGAGGTACCAGGCCATGTCGCCCAGATAGTCGCGTAGCGACGGCGCCTCGGCATCGAAGGTCGCAAAGATCAACCCTTTGTAGCTGTCGATCTGCGCCACTGGAATCAAACTCCACTGCGAGCGATCGAGATCGCCAAAGGCATCGACCATCGGCACCAGAGCAAGCTTACCGTCGGTGGTGTAAGACCAGCCGTGATAGGAGCAAGCGAATAGTTTGGTATTGCCGCGGTCGGCGCGGCAGATCCGATTGCCGCGATGGCGGCAGAGATTCAAGTGCGCGCGAAGTTGGCCATTCAGATCGCGGCAGAGAATCACCGGCTCCTCACCCATGTAGCGCGTCACGAAATCGCCGGGATTGGGAATCTCGCACTCATGACCGAGATAAAGCCAGCAGCGCGCGAAGATTCGTTCACGCTCCAAATCGTAAATTTCCCGGTCGGCGAAAATGCGCCGGTCGATGATACCGCCTTCAGGATCGACGAGGGATTTAATGTCCATGCACAGACCTCCTTCGAAAAACGCGCCGATGCATCAGCGAATTCCCAACTCCTTGTTCACTTCGCGCTGCAACGCGAAATCGAAAACTTTCGACGGCACCATGGGCTCCGGCAGTTTGAGAATCTGCGCGTCGAGCGCCAGGTGTTCTTTGATTTCATCGTCGGTGGGAATCCCGTTGGTCGTGAACGCCGCTTTGGTCGCGCGCAGGGATTCGAGTGCGATCGCCAAATCGCTATTCCAGATTTTCGCCAGCATCTCGGCGCTCTCGCGTTCGTTCTGCTCGATAAAGCGCGATGCTTTAGTCTTCGCCCGCAGCATTTTTTTCACCAGGTCGGGACGTTCTTGCAAAAACTTGGCGTTGACCGCCAGGCCGTTCTGCACGCTGGCGTATTTGTCGATGGCGGTATCGAGGATATGCATTTTGAATTTATCGCGCCCAAGAAAAACCCAGGGCGGACTCACCGCCGCCACTTGGACCGTGTTGGTGACTAGCGACTGCAAATGACGCGCCTCATCGCCGCCGGCGATGGTCGTGATGTCCTTGTCCGGATCGAGACCGCCGGCAACGAGCATCTTGCGCGCCGCCGTGTGTTGGCTGCCACCGATGGTCGCCGTCGCCAAGAGTTTGCCCTTCAAATCTTTCACCGTTCGATATTCCGGCCGCACCACCAACCAAAAAATCGGCCGGCGCAAACTCACCGAGACAACTTTGAGCGGCACGCCGCGATGAATCGCGCGAATCGCGCTGCCGATGGAGCCGAGCCCGTGCAAATCGCCGGTCGTGCCGGCGGTCACCGCCATGTTCGCCGACATCTGCACCAGCAACGGCTCCAAACCTTCCTCGCGAAAAAACTGCTTCTCCTTGGCGATCAGCCAGTCCACCGTCGGCATGCCGCTGCTCGAATAGCTGAGGGTGACTCTCTGCAGTGGCAGTTGCGCTGAGCATTCTTCGTCTCCCAGCGCGAACGTCGATGCGATGATTACCACCAGCAATACTAGTCTCATGATTTGTTCCTTCATCTATGACGGTGACGGTCTTCGCTTACCGTAGCGGGCGGGTCGTTCACGCGCAAGAAAACCGATTTTTCGCTTCGTCGGTTCCGGTGGCGTCATTAGCTGGCGAATCGTACGGAAAACGAATTTGAACTGTGAGTCATACTTTCCCTCAAGCTCATCGATGCGGCGAGCCAAGTTTTTATGCGATGCGATCGTTTGCCGAAGTTTGATGAAAGCCCGAACGATCTGAATGCTCACGCTGACCGCCGTTGAACTATTTAGAACATTGGCCAACATAACGGCTCCGTGCTCGGTGAAAGCAAAGGGTCGAGTCCGTGAGAATTTAAGCTGTTGGAGGTGGTCACAAACTGTGACCACCTCGGCTTTCTCAACAGCGGTCAATTGAAACATAAAGTCCTTGGGAAACCGCGCGAGGTTACGCTTCACCGCCTGATTTAAAGCTTTGGTTGGCACGTTGAAAAGCGTGGCGAGATCCGCATCCAGCATCACTCTTTGTCCGCGAACTACCAAGATGGATCGGTTGATTCGCTCATAAGGGACGACCGAGGGGTTGTTTGCCATATCGCAGGCGATCTTACGCAAAGCCATGGTGAAAGAGCAAGTGGAATGGGCCACTGGTCTGTCCAGGGAATCGACTCAACCAGTCTATCTCTTGAGCCCGCATCGATCTCGTTATATGACTGGCCAGACTGAATTTCTCTGCGTGCAGAGCCTGGTTAGAAATCAGTTCAACCAACATTTCAACGGAGGAATTTTAAGCATGGCTGCTGAGGCCCAATACGCGGCGCTGCCGGTGAGCATTACGGTCAATGGCGTCAAGCATGATGCCCTGGTCGAACCGCGCACGCTGCTGGTTTATTTTTTACGCGAGCAATTAAACTTAACCGGCACCCACGTCGGCTGCGACACCAGCCAGTGCGGCGCCTGCACCGTGCACCTGAACGGCCGCGCGGTGAAATCCTGCACCGTGCTCGCCGTGCAAGCCAACGGCGCCGAAATCAAAACCATCGAAGGCTTGGCCGACGGCGACAACTTTCACCCAGTGCAAGAAGGTTTTCGCGAAAAGCATGGCTTGCAATGCGGCTACTGCACGCCCGGCATGATCATGACCGCGGTGCATTTGCTGGAGACTAATTCGAATCCGACCGACGACGAAATCAAGCACGCCCTGGAAGGTAATCTGTGCCGCTGCACCGGCTACGTCAACATTGTCGAGTCGATCAAGTGGGCCGCGGAGAAAATGGGAGGCAAAAATGTTTCCCGCTAACTTCGGTTACGTCGCGGCGCGCTCGATTGAAGAAGCGTTGCAGCTCCTGTCGCAACACGGCGAAGACGGCAAACTCTTGGCCGGCGGCCATAGCTTGATTCCAGCGATGAAGCTGCGCTTGCAAGCGCAGCAAACCTTGATCGATCTCGCCACCGTGCCGGGCCTACGCGGCGTGCGCGTTGACGGTAACGATCTCGTAATCGGCGCCCTCACCGTACACACCGACGTCGCAGCAGCCGAACTCGTGCGTAAACATGTTCCTGGCCTTGCCGAAGCCGCTTCGGTGATCGGCGATGTCCAGGTGCGCAACCGCGGCACCATCGGCGGCAGCGTCGCCCATGCCGATCCGGCGGCGGATTTGCCGGTCGTGCTAACCGCGCTCAACGCCAGTTTCGTCGCCCAGTCCGCGTCGGGCAAACGAACGATTAGCGTCGACGATTTTTTCACTGACTTTTACACCACGGCGTTAAACGCCAATGAAATTCTCACTGAAATCCGCGTGCCGATCCCAGCTGCTGGGACAGGAACAGCGTACGCCAAACTGCCGCACCCGGCCTCCGGTTATGTGGTCGTTAGCGCCGCAGCGCTGATCACCCGCCAGGCATCCGGCACCTGCGCGGCATCGAGAATCGCCATCGGCGGTCTAGGCAGCGGTCCGCTGCGCGCCGTCGCCAGCGAATTGGCGCTGCAAGGCAAACCGCTGACGACTCAGATAATCGCCAGCGCGGCCGCTCAAGCGGCCGAGGAATCCGACCCCATGGACGACAGCTACGCCAGCGCCGACTACAAGCGCCATGTCGCGACGATTTACGCGCGCAAGGCGATAGAGACCGCGCTGGAACGCGCGGCAAGATAGAGTTCGAATTCTTGTTCCCTCTCCCCTTGCGGGAGAGGGCTAGGGTGAGGGGACGAACAATAGACGCCCTCACCTCAATCCTCTCCCAGAGGGAGAGGAAGTAAGGGGGAGAAATTAAATGAGCACCGAACACGAAACCACCGGCCTCATCGGCGCATCGCCCAAGCGCGTCGAAGATCCGCCGCTGATCACCGGCCGAGGCTGCTACACCGACGATATCCAATTGCCGGGCATGCTCTATCTAGCATTTCAGCGCAGCCCCTACCCGCACGCGAAAATTATTGCCATCGACGTCAGCAAAGCCAAATCGATGGCGGGCGTCGAACTAGTCATCACCGGCAACGATCTTGGCGACAAGCTGAACCTCGCGCCTTCGCAGGTGCTGCCGAATATGATAATTCCGGCCCATCCCGTGCTCGCGCGCGGCGCGGTGCATTGTGTCGGCGTCCCAGTCGCGGCAGTCGTCGCGAAAACTCGCGCGCAAGCCGAAGACGCTGCTCACTCGATCGCAGTCGAATATGAAGCTCTGCCGGGAGTGTCGAATGCCGAGGACGCGCTCAAGCCCGGCGCGCCGCTGGCGCATCAAGATCTCGACAACAACGTTTGTTACGCCATGACCAAGAACGGCGGCGACGTCGACAAAGCTTTCGCCGGCGCCGATCATGTTTTCACCATGCACATCACGAGCCCGCGCCAAGTGGCGTTGGCCATGGAGCCGCGCGGCATCGCCGTCAATCCCGGTCCCTTCGGCAAAAATTTAACCGTATGGCTTTCCACTCAAGGACCGCATCGCGCCCGCGCCGAGATCGCCGGCGTGTTGGGTTTTCCTGAACATAAGATTCATTTGATCGCGCCCGATGTCGGCGGCGGCTTCGGCAGCAAAGGCCCGGTCTACCGCGAAGACATCGTCGCCTGTCATGTCGCGCTCCAGTTGCGTAAGCCGGTCAAATGGATCGCCACCCGCAGCGAAGATTTTTTGACGACGATCCAAGGCCGCGATCAAGCGATGACTTCGGAAATGGCGTTGCGCAAAGACGGCAAGATCCTCGGCTTGAAAGTAAAAGTCGTCGCCAACCTCGGCGCCTATCTTCACTCCAGCACCGCCGGCCCGCCCCAGCGCATGATGGGCATGGCCTGCGGCAGCTATCAGATCAAAGACTGCCGCGTCGAGATCGTCAGCGTCTTTACCAACACTTGCCCCACCGGCCCCTATCGCGGCGCCGGCCGGCCCGAGTCGGTGTTGAACATAGAGCGGCTACTCGACAAAGCCGCCGCCGTCCTCGGCATGGACCGCTTGGAGATTCGCCGGAAAAATTTCATTCAGCCCGATCAGTTCCCCTACACCACCGGCACCGGCGTCGAATACGATTCCGGCGATTACGAAAAACCGCTGCTCGAAGCGCTGAAACTTTCCAACTACGAACAGCTGCTGCGTCAGCGCGACGAGCGGCGCAAAAAAGGTGAGCTGGTCGGCGTTGGCTTTTCAACTTTCGTCGAACCGAGCGGCGGCGCGGGATTTGAAAGCGGCACTGTGCGCGTCGAACGCACCGGCGAGATCACCGTGCTCACCGGCTCCAGTTCTCATGGCCAAGGCCACGAAACTTCCTGGGCGCAGATCGCCGCCGGGTTGATGCAGACCAGCATGGATCACGTGACTGTGTTACACGGTGACACGCACGTGAGCCAACAGGGCACCGGCACTTTCGGCAGCCGCAGTGCGGTGGTCGGCGGCGGCGCACTGGCGGCAGCCGCGCAGCGCGTCATCGACAAAGGCAGACGCATCGCTGCGCATCTGGTCGAAGCGTCGCCGGAAGATATCGTTCAGGCCGACGGCGGTTTTGCCGTCAAAGGCGTGCCCGACAAAAAAATCGGCTGGCGCCAAATCGCCGGCGCCGCTTACGGCGGAAGAATTCCGCAAGGAATGGAAATCGGGCTGCAAGAAACTTCCTTCTTCGATCCCCAGCGCGAAGCCTGGGGCTTCGGCACGCATATCGCGCTGGTAAGCATCGACCGCGACACCGGCAAGATGACCATCGAGAAACTGATCATGGTCGACGACTGCGGCGTGGTGATCAATCCGATGATCGTCGAAGGACAGATTCACGGCGGCGTCGCCCAAGGTCTCGGCGAAGCGATGCGCGAGCAGATGCTCTACAGCGACGACGGCCAGGTGCAAACCGACACGTTTATGAACTACGCGATCATGCGCGCCGGCGACATGCCGCCAATGACGCTCGGCGAAACCGTCACGCCCAATCCGTTCAATCCGTTGGGCGTCAAAGGCGTCGGCGAATGCGGCACCAATGGCGCCCCGCCGTCGGTGGCCAATGCCTTGATGGACGCCCTCGCGCCGTTGGGCATCGAGCACGTCGACATGCCGTACACGGCGCCGAAGCTCTGGGGATTGATCAGTAAGGCGGGGAAAAACTAGGCAGCAGACATTAGGCAACAGGCAATAGTATGATGAAGAGGGCTGCGGTTGTGATGCCGCAGCCCTCTTTGTTTGTGTCAGTCTCTAAAAGTAGTAATGCCGCTCTGAGCCGTCATAGCCACCGCTCAGCATGCAGTATTTCTTGAAACCTCCTCCCTGAATTGCAGGGGCAAGGATCGTTGCGGCCAAGTTTTTCTAACAGTTCTTTATCGCCGCCGATGACTTGGTGCCCGCGTTTGACGCGGGTTTCGGACGCGAAACCTTTGCGCCGCTTGCTGGTTGGTTCAAAAGCGGCTCTCATCCTCGAAGCGTTTCATATTCTTCATACAACTACCCTTCCTTTCTTTCGCGGAAACCGAAGGTGCCAAAAACCATCGATCTTTGCACGCCGTTGACTTTTCACGGGCTCATCGACTATTCCAAAGATCGGTAGTGGTTCAGTTTCGCCAATGCTTGTAGGGGCGGACCTATGTGTCCGCCCGTCCGGAGGGCCGACACGCAGGTCGGCCCCTACATTGAGATGCGACGCTACAAGCAAACGAAGACCAGCGACGTTGCAGTTCTCATTTTCGACGTGAAGGGAGATCGGTCATGCTCAAGCGAATGCTTCTGACACTGGTGATGCTAACGTCTCTTTGCTCCATTGAAGCCAACGCGCAAACTGCGGCGCCGGACAAAGTCGTCGTCAGCTACCCAAGTAAATCGATCACCAACTTTCCGATCTTGGAAACCGCCCAGCGCCGCGGCTTTTTTCACAAAGAAAATTTGAGCGTCAGCATGGTCTACATGCGCGGCGGCATCGACATTAAAGCGATCCTCACCGGCGATGCCGACTTCGGCACCGCCGGCACCACCGCGGTCACCGCCTTCGTCGCCGGCGCGCCGTTGCGCGTGGTCATGAGCATGAATGCCTTCGTCGACCAAGCGCTCTACGCCCAGCCGAAGTATCGCAATCTGGCTCAGCTCAAAGGCCAGTCCATCGGTTCGCTCAACCCCGGCGGTCTAGTCGACACGCTGCTGCGCCGGATCATCGTCAAGGAAGGGTTCTCACCCGATCGTGATTTTATTTTGCTCAACATGGGCGGCACGCCGGAACGGTACGCGGCGTTGAAGTCGGGAACGCTAGCGGCATCGATGTTGAGCGCGCCGCATAGCCTGCGCGCCGAGAAAGACGGTTTTATCAAGATCGCCGCCACCCGCGACTATGTCGATGTTCCCGGCACGGCGTTGGTCACCCACGCCGATAAGATCAGGAGGCAGCCGAACCTCGTCAAGCGCTTTATGCGCGCCGGCCTGCGCGCCATGAACTACATCCGCGACAATCGCGTCGACACCGTGCAATTGATTATGCGCGAATTCGGCATGGACCAAGAGATCGCCGGGCTGGCTTACAAACAATTGCTCGAATTACTGAGCACCGACGGCAAGAATCGCGTCGAAGGCTATCAACTGCTCGTTGACTTCACCCGCGCGTCGCAAAAAATCGACCGGCCGATCAGCGCCGCACAGTTTGTCGATGAGACGATTTTGGATGAGATCGCCAGAGAAGGTCCGTTAGCGCGATAGCGCAGCGAGCCAGCTGCGTCCTTGCCTCCATGGCAATGATAGTTGTAAAGATGCAAAGTCAATTCAGATTTAAGGAGTTCATATGGGAACATTTAAAATCGAAGGCGTCACTCACTGGTCGATACCGGTCAACAATCTAAAAGAATCCGAAGAGTTTTACGGCGGTGTGCTCGGCCTCGAACTCTTGGGACGCCTGAGCAACGGCGTGATGACTTGCTACAACGTCGGCGCGCACAACATACTGTTATGCGAACGGCAAAAACCGCAGGACGAGAACATCGTCGAAGAGCGCGTGCATCACTCGTTCAATGTCAGCCCGCAAGGATTCGTCGCGGCGTGCAAGACGTTTCACGACACCAAAGTCCCCATCGTCGAACTCGAATACCGCGCCAAAGGTCATTTCACCGGCCGCGAGCTTTACATTCACGATCCGAGCGGCAACCGCTTGGAAATTCGCGATGAGACCTGGAAGAAAGGCATGCCGGAGCCGACGTTCGAAGAAATCGTGCGATCGTAGGCCGCAATCACAGGATACCCCGCGGCACACCGCGGAGAATTGAGCTGAAGGAGACTCGCGATGGCCAACTACAAGCTCTACTATGCCACCAACCGCAACCACATCGGCAACGATCGCTGGCAACCCGAAGGTTACGGGGCAAAATTCAGCGATGATGGCATTGAAAATCTCCGCTTCGGCGTCGGCACGCTAAGTGCGGACGCTGACCAGGTGCAAAAACATCTCGACGCCGACAAACAAGACGGGGGCATCGGCGACGGCGAAGCGTTGGGCGATTACTTAACGAAATGCGCCGAGAACGCCAAGATCGCGGCCTATCCGGAAAGCCTCGCCAAAGATATCCCCGAAAGCGCCCAGCCCAACGCCAAGCTCGGTTCCAAAGCGATGTTCGCCGAGGTTCAAGGTGACATGCTCGGGAGCACCGATATTTTGATTTATATCCATGGCTTCAATGTCAGTTGGCGCAGCGCCGTGGGCTCGGCGCTGGCCTTGCAGTTGATGCTCCAGAATAGTCCGCGTCGAGATCCCGAGCAAAACGTTTTGGTCGTGTTGTTCTCCTGGCCATCGGACGGTTTGGCGTTACCCTGGGTTTCCTACAAATCGGACCGCTCCGAAGCGACCGGCTCCGGCGCCGCGGTGGGCCGCGCCTTCCTCAAGACGCGCGATTATCTCGCTAACCTGCGCGCTCAAGCCAAAGCCGGCGGCCAAGAACTATGCGACCAGGATATTCATTTGCTCTGTCATTCGATGGGCAATTTTCTTTTGCAGTCGGCTCTGGCGCGCACCGCGGAGCACACACCGAGCAGTGCTTTACCACGCATCTTCGAACATGTCTTCCTGTGCGCTCCCGATGTCGACGACACGGCGCTCGAACCCGGCCAGCCTCTCAATCAGGTGCAAGAAATCGCGCGCAGCGTGACCGTTTATCACAATACCGGCGACACCGCGATGGTGATTTCCGATGTCACCAAGGGAAATCCCGATCGGCTGGGCGGACACGGCGCTGCCCACCCGGCGCTTCTCCACAGTAAGATTCATCAGGTCGACTGCACGCCGATTGTCCATGGCGTCGTCGAGCATAGCTACTATCTCACGGGCCACGTCAACGCCGATATCCGCGCCAGCATCGACGGCTGGAGCCAAGACGACAGCCAACGCCGACGCGCGAAGAAATCCAACTTGGCGAATGTTTGGGAGATGCTATAGCGGCGAATCAACGAATATTGATCACGGCGTTCGACTCAAACACAGACAGAATTCATCCTTCCTCCGTGCCGTAATCCCGCGCCGCCGCTTCGGACGAAACATAGCCGCGCATGACATCGCGCGCCACCGACTCGCGCGGCCGTTGCGCTGGCGGGCCGTAGCCGCCACCGCCGCCGGATTCGACGGTGATCGCGTCGCCGGCTTTGAGCGGGTAGGCTTTTTCTTTGTAGATGATTTCTCTCTCACCGGATTTTTTTTCAACGACGATGCGGCCCGATTTGCCTTCCTTGCCGCCGTAGACGCCCCAGGGCGGATACTTGACGCGATCGAACATCGCCTGCAAATCGGCGTCGCCGAGCATCTGATATTTTTTGCGAAATCCCAAACCGCCGCGAAATTTTCCCGCTCCGGCGGAATCCGCGCGCAAGCTGAATTCGGAAATACGGTACGGATACATCGACTCTTGCAGCTCGACCGGAATGATCCGCGTGTTGCCGTGCGCCATGGTGCGAAACGGCCCGGCGCCGTCATGAGTCGCACAACCGCCCCAGCCACCGTGGCCGCTGTCGTGGCAGTCGAACAACGTGCCGTTCTCGCGCCGGCCGCGAAAGCGCACGCCGGAAAAAGTTCCGAAGTGCGCCGCGGTGACGCGCTCCGGCATCGCCGGCTCCATCGCCTTGATGAACGCGTCGATCACGGTTGGAAACGGCTGGGAATAATTTCCCGTCGGCGCGGTCGCGTGGGCGCTCAGCAATTTACCTTCGGGCAAAATCAATTTCAGCGGTCGAAACGTTCCCTCGTTGGCCGGCTCGTCGTTGGCGACGAGATATTTAAATGCCACCCGTGCGCAGGTCCTGCCGCCGCCGTAGTAACCGGAATTGATGCAGCCTTTGACTTGATCGGCGATCTCGCTGAAGTCGACGGTCATCTCGTCGCCGGCGACGATGACTTTAACCTTGATCGGCAGCGGCTCGTCCGACTCGCCGTCGTTATCGAAAAACGTGCTGTGGCTGTAAACTCCGTCGGCGATCGCGCGAATCTTTGAGCGCGCCGCCGCTTCGCTTTGATCGAGAATAGTTTTGAGCGCGCTCAGAAAAGTCTCGACGCCGTACGTGTCGGCCAGCGCTTGGATGAAATCCCGGCCGAGCACGCAGCCGGCGTATTGCGCCGATATGTCACCCATCAGTTCCACCGGAAAGCGCGTGTTGTTTTCGATGATGCGATAGATTTCTTGAATCGGTTCGCCCTTGGACCACAGTTTGATCGAGCGCAGCTGCAAGCCTTCCATGAAAATATCGCTGGAGCGCGGCGTGATGCCGCCGATGTCGATCCAATGCACGTTGATGGCGAAAAATCCGACCAGCGATGTTTTCTCAGAGCCGGCAAAGATCGGCGTGTACATCACCGTGTTGTTCAAGTGCTGTCCTTGCACCGCGGCGTGATTACACACGACTACATCGCCGTGATGCAGCCGCTCTTTGCCATACACCGAGAGTCCGTCGCGCACCGCCATACCCACCGAATCGGCGACGAAGACCGGAATCCCGCCGGTGCATTGGGCGATCAGTTCGCCGTCAGGTCCGACTAAACCGACAGCGAAATCTTTGTACTCGTAAATGTACGGGCTAAACGCCGTGCGCGTGATGTTGGCGTCGATCTGATCGGTGATCGAAACGATGCCGTAACGGATAACTTCCAGTGTGATCGGATCGACGGAATTTTGCGTAGGATTCAACTTAGCGTCCTAATTGTTGTAGGGGCGACGGCGGTCGCCCTCCGACTGGCCGCGCCAACCTCACAGCCCGTACAGCGCCTTGGCGTTGTCGGTGAGAATTTTCTGCTTCACTTCCGGTGAAATGTCCGTGCGCTCTTTAAATATTTTTATCGCATCGACATCGCTCGACGTATCCATGTGGCCGTAGTCGGTGCCGATGACCAGACAATCTTCGCCGCCGTTGGCGACGATGTAGGGCAAGTCGTCGGAATTTTCACAAGTAACGAACATGCCGTACTCGCGGGCGATATTTTCCGACCATGGCCGGTCCAAAGTACGAAAGCGGTTTTTCGCTTCGTGCAGCACCCACGGCAGCCACTGGGCGCTCGCTTCGATGAAACCCCAACGCAGTTTGGGAAACTGCTGGTGAATATCGCTGAGCATCACGTCGCTAAACGACGCCACGGTGGGCACGCGGAAACGATGCAAACCCGCAGCCTGCGAAACTGGATGACGATATAAATCGTTGAGCCACGCGTTACCGTTAGCGATATGCACGGCGATCGGCATGTCGAGCTTCTGCGCTTCATCGTAAATCGGATAGAAGTAAGGATCGGCGAGCAAACGATTGCCTTCGATGGGCCGCATCAAGACCGCGCAGGCGCCGTGCTCTTTCGACCAGCGGATCTGATCCAACGCGTCGGACATACTGAGAATCGGCGCCATGCACGACCACAGCAACCGGCCATTGCCGTGCTGCCAAATATCGCCGAGCCAACGGTTCCAACTTTTGCACAAGGCGATTTCCACCGCCGGCCGATCGGTCACCGCTTCGATGAACATGGTGTTGTGCAGCACTTCGATATCGACGCCGATCTGATCCATATGTTCCAAACGCATATCGACGTTGCCCATCTCCCGCGACGCATCCATGTCGGCGAACCTGCGCCCCGCCTGCTTCGCGCGCTGTTCCAACGCTTCGGCTGAGAATGCCGGGAAACGCAAGCCGCGCACCTTGCCGTCGACCACCCAGAACTGCTGCTTGACGCCGCCGTTCTCGGCGGTCTGCAACGGAATCGGCCGAAACTGCCGCTCCGACGGATCCATGAAATCCCAAGTCCGCTCGCACTCGACAACATGCGCATCGGCATCGATCACTGTAGAGTTTCCGTTAGTCTTCATGGTCATTCTCCTCTTCGGGCAGAGAGTATTGGATCGCACCGCGTGCTGTCAACATTGCAGCGTACCGAGAATTTCTTTTCACCACGAAGACGCGAAGGACACGAAGTTCGGAAAAAGAGTTTTAACCACGAAAGGCACGAAAAATACGAAATTTCGGTCAGTGGATTAATCTTATTTTCGTGTGTTTCGTGTTTTTCGTGGTTAAATTTCTGACTCCGAACTTGGCGTCTTTGCGCCTT
Source organism: Deltaproteobacteria bacterium (assembly GCA_009692615.1). NCBI lineage: Bacteria > Pseudomonadati > Myxococcota > Myxococcia > Deltaproteobacteria bacterium. The sequence goes on from SHYW01000097.1 coordinate 16,728, forward strand.
TGCGAGAGGTAATTCCGAATCGGAATATTTCCCCTCCGTGATCTCTGTGTTCTCTGTGGTGAAACCTCATAACACCAACTGCCTCGACCGCCGGATTCACTTCTGCTAATCTCACAAAATGACCTGGCAAGAAAATCTTCTGACTAGGACCGATCAAGTCCGCGAGCTGATCGAACAAACCAAACGCATCGCCGTGCTCGGCATCAAGACCGACGCCCAGGCCGATCAGCCGTCGGTTTACGTGCCGCAATACATGCAGCGCGCCGGCTGCGAAATTATTCCAGTGCCGGTTTACTACCCAGAGGCGACAGAAATTTTAGGAGAGAAAGTTTATCGCAAGCTGACCGACATCCCCGGCGACATCGACATGGTGGACGTCTTCCGCCGTCCGCCCGATATCGCCGGCCACATCGACGACATCTTAGCGAAGCAACCGAAGTCGGTTTGGTTTCAATCCGGCATCCGCAATGACAACGCCGCGGAAATCTTCGCCAAGGCAGGCATCAAAGTCGTCCAAGACCGATGACTGATGGTCGACCACCGGCGGTTCGCCGGTTAAGATAAATGTCGGGGCGACCGGCGATCGCCCGCCGGTCAATTACACCAAGCAGTAACCGCAGCTAAACTCATCCGCCCTTCTTCACCACGCTCTGCATGATCTTTTCCCACTGGGTCACTTCGCGCTCGTATTGTTCGACCGTGAAGCCGCTGTCGGGATACCAACGCTTGAAACCGTAATCTTTCGTCGCGATGCCGTATTTGAATTTCTCGAACAGCGCTTGGCCGTCCGGGCTCAAGAGAAAATCGGCAAACAGCAGCGCGCCATTGGGATGCGCTGTCTTCGCCGTCACCACCGCCGCGCCCGCATGCGTCGGCACGATGTCCAGCGGCAGCCATTCCACCGGCGCGCCCTTCTCCGCCGCTTCGAGCGCATGGGTTTGAAAGATCGACGGCGCGGCATCGACTTCGCCGGACGCGACCAGATCGCGCAGCGCCGGCGCGGCCAGAGAAAACAAACGCATCTCTTGCGTCTTCAACTTGCGCACCCACGCCTCGCCTTTCACCTTGAGCATCGCGCCAAAGATTTCCGCGCCGCTGCCGCCGGTGCCGACGGCGAGCCGGCCCTTGAGTTCGCCATTGAGCAGACCATCGAAATTTTTCGGCAGCGCGCTCACCGGTACTTTGCTCTTGTTGTAGCCGAAGCCGACGTAGGACTCCCGCGCCGTGATCCAGTAATACAAATCCTTGCCGGCTTTTTCTCGCGCCGCTTCCGGGTAGCTGCGTAGATAGGGAGAATTGAATGGCGCCAAGAGTTTTAACTCGCGTAGCGCCATCAACGTCTCGCCGGTGGACTCCACCGTATCGACCAAATAGCGCCGCGCCTTGCTCTCTTCCATGATGCGCGTCACCAACTCCGAACCGCCGGCGCGGTAGACCTCGACCTTCACGCCGGGATATTTGGTCTCGAAAGCTTGCAAGATCGCCTTGTACGATCCGCCCCCCAGCGAAGTGTACCAAACCACCTTGCCTTCGCTCTTGGCGCCGGCGAGCAACAACTGCTCACGATCAGCGCCGGTGTAGGCGGCCATTTCCGCGAACGACGCCGGTTTTTTAGTCTGCGCGGAAGCAGCTGAAACGAAAATCACCGCAAAGCCGGCAACAATGGCAATTAGCTGCATAAAAATTATCCGAAACTCGCAACTCGAAACCCGTAACATTGAACTGCGCGCCCTCACGCTGCCAACTTCTTCGCGTGTAAATGTTTGGCGATAAAATTTTCCACCATCTCATGGGCGCGATCGGTCATCGGTCCCGGCTCGTCAATCCACAGGTGTCCGCAGCCCGCGAACAGTTCATACTGACACTCGCCCCCCGCGGCGCGATACGAGTTGGCGAATCGCTCCTGCACCGCCGGCCGCACATTGTCGTCGAGTTCGCCTTGCATGATTAGCAGTGGCGGCAATGCGATCTTCTCACCGCGGTCGAGAATCTCCTGCGGATTGGCTTCGTGAATCGTTTCCCACGGGTTAAAATATTTCTTACTGTTCTGCATCATCTCGGCGCGCCCGAGACGCTCGGCGTTCAAGTAGCGCTCGTAGGGATTGCTCACCGGCGAGCGCGTCGCGACGTAATTGACGCTGGCGTCCAACTGCGGCGCTTCGGCGAGCTTCAGCGCATTGTAGCGCGCATCGTTCGGTCGCATCGCCAACAATTCCACTTCATGCCCGCCGCTCGAACTGCCGAGCACGCCGATAGTCGCGCCGTCGCCGTTCCATTCCTGCGCTTTGAATTTCAGCCAGCGCACGCCGTAGTTGGCATCCTGCACCGAGGCCGGATAAGGCGCCTCAGGAGCGCGCGTGAGATCGATGGCGACAACCAGCACGCCGCTGCGCGCGATAGTCTCGTCCATCAATCCATTCGCTGTTCGGTCCTTATTATTCCAAGCCCCGCCATGGAGATCGAGCAACACCGGAAACGGCCCGTCGCCTTGCGGCTGATAAATCCGCGCCATCAAAGTCCGCGCCGGTATCTTACGAAACTCGACATCCCAACTTTTGATCTCGAACTTGTTCGAAGAATTATATGCGGTCGCCATCAGTCCGTCCTCCATTAATGTTAAGCCATGCGAGCGGGTTCTAACCCCGCCCCTATCGATCCAAATTCTTTTTTGCGTTTTCTGCGGCCAACCGTCCGAATCTAACTTTGTGACCTTTGTGCTCTTTGTGGTTAAATCATCTTCACGACCCCGGCGTCTCGCCGACTTTCCAAATATACAGCGTGCGCGACTCGGCGTAATCGGAGCCGTCTTCCGGCGGCCGGTTGACGTATTCAATGCGTGTCGGTTTCCAGTCGTCGATGTCGAAGTCATGGGCGACCACTCGCGAGCCCGGTTTCAACTTTTGCAGCTTCGGCCTGAGCGCGTTGTTGAACCATTTGAACATGTAGAGCGTGACCACAGTCGCTTCGGAAAGATCGACGGTGAGTCCGTCCTGGGCGCGGAACTCGACGAGATTGGCCACGCCTTCATTAAGCGCGTTCTCGCGCGCTTTGGCCACTAGCTCAGGATTCAAATCGATGCCGACACCGCGGATGCCGTACTTCTTCGCCGCCTCAATGACGATCCGGCCGTCGCCGCTGCCCATGTCGTAAAGCACGTCGCCCTTCTTGATCTCGGCCACTTCGATCATCTTCTGCACCACATGCATCGGCGACGGCACGAAGGGAATCGTATCCTGAGCCCAACTGGCTTGCCGCGCCAACAGCACCATTGCCAACGCGACCGACAACCTCGCAACGTATCTGATCATGACGATCCTCCAGCAAAACATTTTCGCGTCGCATCATATGCCGAGCACGACGGCGCTTGTCAATGGCAAATTGAGCTTAGTGTTGTAGCAAGGTGATTATGTCAGGGGTTAACGGCAACGTAATTATGTCAGGGTGGAAGGATGACAACCCTGACAATGAAAGACGAGAAACGACTAGACGTAATTCAACGAGTATATCGCAGCGAGATCACCGTGGTTGAGGCCGCAC
>SHYW01000098.1 GCA_009692615.1 Deltaproteobacteria bacterium
GACGCACACACTTGGCCTATATCGAACCAACTCCAACAAGGTGGGGTTCCGCTATGGCCAGGTTTCTAACTTACGACCTCAACCCAACGCACTACCCTGACATAATCGCGTTGCTGTTAACATGACATATTGACGTTGCCACGACACCCGCTGACGCGGGAAGAAGTGAAAACGCTGCTCGATAAAACCGTGGAGAAAAGCCCGCACTGGTATCCCCTGCTATTATGCGCGACGCGCACCGGCATGCGCGAAGGCGAGTTGATCGGACTCAAGGGAATTGACCTAGACTTTCGCGGGCAGTTCATCGAAGTGCAGCGGATTCTCTCGCGGGGCGAGCTGACGACGCCGAAGAACGGCAAAACGCGGCGGGTGGACATGAGCGGCCAACTCAAGGACGTATTACAGGAGCTGCTATCCAAGAAGCGAGCGGCGGCGCTGCGAAAAGAGATGGAGAAGCCCGCCGGCGAACGACGGGACGCGGCGACGGTGGTGAACGAAGTCATGGAAGAATGGCTTTTCACAACCCCTGCGCCACGGGCCGGCAAGCAGCTCGACCCGAGCAATCTGCGGAAAGTCTTTCAAAGCCTACTCACCGCGGCCAAGCTGCGACGTATTCGCTTTCATGATATGCGACATAGCTTCGCGTCGCTGTTGATCGGCCAGGGCGAAAGCCTGGCCTATATCCGCGACCAGCTCGGCCACCATTCGATTCAGATCACCGTCGATACCTACGGCCACCTGGTTCCGGGCGGCAATCGCCAAGCGGTCGATAAGCTCGATGACCTTAGCAGCAAAACCGTGGAAAGAACCGAGCTAGATGAGCGAGCGGCGGAAGCCTAAAAAACTGTGGATAAGTAGCGCAGTGGAAACAAATTTGGAAACAATTGGAAAGAAGACCGGATTTTTGGCGTGCAAAGTGTTGAATTGTTTGGTGCGCCCGGAGAGATTTGAACTCCCAACCCCCAGATCCGTAGTCTGGTGCTCTATCCAATTGAGCTACGGGCGCGTGTAACGATTCCAAATTCCAGATCCCATATTCCAAATCTGGAATTTGGAATTTTGAATCTGGAATTATTAAATGGCGGAGAGAGAGGGATTTGAACCCTCGTTACGGAGTTAACCGTAAACACGCTTAGCAGGCGTGCGCCTTAGACCACTCGGCCATCTCTCCGTAAGGTCTAAGTATCGAATCCGGCGCTGCGACCGGAAGCACATGCATCTATGGCAATGGGTTCTTAACGAAACCGACGCATGGAGCCAAACGCTCTAACCGCGATAAATTAACATGCCGATCTCGGTTTTGCTACAGAATCGACTGTTGTAAACGCATTTAAGTTGGCTGAGCGATCGAAAGGGAAAGTTGGCCATCCGCAAAAGCGCTTGCCCTTTCGATCACTGCCAACCGTAGCTAGATTTTTACTCCCACACGGGCTTGACGTTCTTGTTGAGCCAAGTGGTTGGATCGCCCAAGAACAACGGGTCCGTGACGGGCAGCGGTTTCATCGCTTTACCGTAGGCCGATTCGATCGAGGTGTGCGACTTGAAGTCGTTACGCGAAGATTCGCGGCCGAGGGAATCGATGGTCCTTTGGCCTTCATCCGAGATCAACCATTCGGCAAACAGCTTCGCCGTATTCGGGTTTGGCGCCTTGGCGTATATGCCAGCCTGGCGCGGAAAAACCACCGGCGGAACGGTCTTCATGTAAGCCACCGGTGTCCCCTTGCCCATCTCCTCCATGACGTCATGCAACAACGCTGGCATACAAATCGAATATTCACCCGAGATCACCAGGCGAAACATCGCGCTCGTGCTCTTATGCACCGGTACCCCCAGCGCTTTGAGATTCTTCACGAAATTGTTGAAGCGATTATCGTCCTTCCATTGAGTCTTCAAACCCGAGAGCATAGAGCTCAATGGGCCAGCGCGCATGGGATCGTCCAACGCGACTAACCCTTTGTATTTGGGGCTGGCGACATCTTCCCAGCTCTTAGGCAAATCTGCCGGCTTCATCTTTTTTGTGTTGTATGCGAGCGCTTGGATTTGCAAGCTGACGGTCGCCATATTGGGATCGTGCAAATACAAAACATCGCGCTGCACCGTATCATAGTCCATGATCGCACCGGCGGCGCGAAGCACCGGCGGCGCGTTATCCGACAACACAACGTCCCAGCTCGCCTGGCCGGCTTGAAACTCAGTCAGGGCGCGGGTGACGATCTCCGGGTTACGTCCCTGCCAATAGGTCGCTTTAGTTCCAGGGTAGCGTTTCATGAACGCCTCGGTGATCACTTTCAGATGCTCGTTATCCCAAACCGAATAGACGACCAAATTTCCTTCCAACTTCGCCTTGGGATAAAGCTCTGCGCTCACCTGGGCGAACGCTTTGGCAGCCTTGGCGGTCGCCGCTGCGTTAGCCGCCTCCTGCTTCACCTGCTGACCGCCCGCCCGATTAGCCGGCGCGGCCGGCGCTTTTACCGCCGCTTTCGGCGCTTCCTTTGCAGCTTCTTTGGTCGGTGCTTTTTCCGCGGCGATCGCCGCGCCAAAAAAGAAATTCGCCGATAAAGCGATGGCCGCAGCCAACTTTGGTTTCCTGTCCATTCTACCCTCCCCTGGTTTGTCTACGTTTATTTTACGAACCGTCACAAACTAAACTTCATTTTGAAAGCGAATTTAGCCACAGACACGGCAACAATCAAGATCAGCAAATAAATGACGCCGCCCGCCGCGGCCTCGGCCCACTGGCCGACGCGAAAATATTCGAACAGCGTCACCGGTCCATATTCCAGTCCCGGCGCGGTCAACAACACCGCCACGTCGACGTTGCGGATCGCTTCGATGAAAATATAAAAAAGCGCGCCGCCCACCGCGGGCTTGAGGATCGGCAAAGTAACTTTGAAAAACACATGGCGCCAGCGCGCGCCATGCACCCAGGCGGCCTCGTCGAGTTCCTTGTGAATATTGACGATGGCGCCCGAGGCGTTACGAAAAGCGTAGGGGAAATAGGCAACGAACAATCCCAATCCCAATGCCCAAAGACTGTTGTAGAGCGGCGTACCGAGAAAAATGATCACTAAGCCGACCGACAACACCAACGGTGGAAACGCCAGCGGCAAGGTGCCGATGAACTCAAAGAGTTTGGTCCCGACGGTACGGGTCCGGTGGATCGTAAAGGCCATGACAATCCCCGCCAACACCGTGATCAACGCGATCACAATCGACAACAGCACCGAGTTACGCAGACCGTTGACGAAACTGGCATGCTGCAAGACCGTGCGATAGTTTTTCAAACTCATGTGCGCCGGAAAGGTCATAAACGTATCGTAGTCGAAGTATGGGATGATCGAGACCACGATCAGAACGATGAACGGCAGCACGATGCCGGCGAGAAAGTAAAGACAGACGGCGGCGAAGGTGACGTATTTCCACGGGCCGATATCAATCACGCGGACGCGATAACCTTTACCCGTTATCGTCGCGTAGCGGTCGGAGAAGCGCGTCGCGCGCACATAAAAATACAGTGTGATGACCGACAATATAACCAACACGACGCTATAGGCGGTGGCCAGCCCGGTGTTGAACTCGAGAGCCATGGAATCGTAAACCCGGCTGACGAACACCTTGATATTGCCCGGCGTCCCTTGCAGCACCGGCGTTTCGAACGAGCGTAGGGCGCGCAGGAAATTGAGCACGAAGGCGGAAATGAACGCCGGGATCGCCAACGGGAAGGTGATCTTCAGCATCGTGTTGATCGGCTTGCTGCCGGCGATATAGGCGCTCTCTTCCAAGGATGGATCGAAGGAGAGAAAAACCGGTAACAAGAATAGGTAGCCAAGCGGCACGCAGGCGATGCCGAAGGTCCAAATCATCCCCAACATGGTAAAGGCGTTGAACACCGGATAGGCGATGCCGAGAAACTGTTCGAGCATGCCATTTAAGATGCCCGACTTCGGCGCCAGGAGAAGAATCCAGGCGATGTTCTTCATGATCGGCGGCATCAACAACGGATAGAGCGGCATCAGCTCGACCAATGCCTTGCCTGGCGTGTTGGTGCGCGCGACAATCCAAGCGAGCAGCGCGCCGACGACCGTTCCCAAAAGCGCCGATCCGCCGGCATACACCAACGAATTGCCGAGCATCGGCCAAAGATCCTTGTCGCTGATCACGCGCGCATAGTTGGCGAGGTTCAAACCGACGTTGAAGCCCAACTTACCACTGGTGAAGCTGCGCCACATCACGACTACCACGGGGGCAATGATCACCACCCCGGCAACTGCGCTGGCAAAAAGTGGAAAAAGACTCCCCTGGCGCAGGGCAAGCCGGTTTGCTTTCCAAGTCACGCTGACAAATCTCCTCGGTAGTTCTGCGGGGCTAGGCGGCGGTCCGTTTGGGGATGAGGCTGATGGCCGATTTTTCGATACAAAGAAAAACCTTGCCGTTCTCGCCGTCGACGTTAATCATCGGGCATAGCCGATGTGAGGTCACCAGCACTTCTTTGGAGCCGATCTGCACGCGGTGGTCGGTCAACCCGCCGCGATACTCGCGGCTGGTCATCTCGCCTTCGAGAACATTAATGGCATCCGCCGAAAACTTCTCGTGGCTCAGTCGCAGATCGCCGTTCTTGATCACCACGCTGCAAGGTCCGCTGGCCAGTCCGTCCTTAGGAGCGGCACAAATCAACTGGGCATTGTCGAACTCAGGAATTTGGACTACGCATTCACCATCCACCGCCTTGACCACGTTGCCTTCGACCAGAGTCGATCGGCCAATAAAAGAAGCGACAAAGGGATCTGACGGGGTGCTGTAGAGTTCATCGGGCGAGTCGTATTGCAAAATCTTCCCGCCATTCATGACAATGACCTTATCGGAAATCACGAACGCCTCTTCCTGATCGTGGGTCACATACAACGCGCTGATGCCGACCTTCTTGATCAGCTTTTTCAACTCAACGCGCATCTCTTCACGAAGCTTGGCGTCGAGGTTACTGAGCGGTTCGTCGAGCAGAATCAAACGCGGCTCAAGAACGATGCTGCGGGCCAAAGCAACCCGCTGCTGCTGACCTCCGCTCAATTGCGATGGATATCGCTCTTCGCGTCCGCTCAAGCCAACGAGATCCAAGCAAGCCAAAACACGACGTTTAATTTCATCGGCCGGGAATTTTCGCAGATTCAACGAGAAGGCGACATTTTTAAACACCGTCATGTGCGGCCAGAGCGCGTAGTTTTGAAAGACAAAACCGATCTCGCGTGAATAGGGCGGGATCAGCACGCCATTCTCGATGGAAGTCTGAACTTTGTCGCCAATGGAAATCGATCCGGCATCGGGAATTTCCAGCCCAGCGATGGAACGCAGCAACGTCGTCTTGCCGCAACCCGACGGCCCGAGAAACGACAGAATCCCCTTGTCGAATTCGAAGCTGACGTTATCGAGAGCTTTCAGATCTTTGTAAAGTTTGGTGACGCCTTCGACTTTGAGTATTGCCATTAGTCAATCCAAGCTGAGCTGAGTGCAAAATGCACGCCGCAACCTCACGGCGTAAACACTCTTACTCTAAACCTTGATGAATTTAAACAGACTCACAGGGTAATTTTGCAGTTTTGGCGTTGGCGGCATGAAGGTTTCCATAGCTAGAGCGGCACCGCAGAAAATCCCCTCGATGATTTCCTGAGCAAACCCCGCCAGCAAATTAGGCGGCGCTCCAGAAACGAAGCATTACAGTCGCAGCCTGTTTAACCGCAGCGCGTTGCTGATCACCGACACCGAGCTGAAAGTCATCGCCGCGCTGGCGATCATCGGGCTTAAGAGAATGCCGAAGAATGGATAGAGAATTCCCGCGGCGATGGGCACGCCGAGGAGATTATAAAAGAACGCGAAGAAAAGATTCTGCCGGATGTTGCGCATCGTTCCCTTGCTCAAGTTGCGCGCTTTGACGATGCCGCGCAGGTCGCCTTTGACCAGCGTCACGCTGGCGCTTTCCATTGCGATATCGGTTCCGGTGCCCATGGCGATGCCGACTTGCGCTTGCGCCAGCGCCGGCGCGTCGTTGATGCCGTCGCCGGCCATGGCGACGATCCGGCCGGCGGCTTGAAGCTGCTTGATCACTTCGCCCTTCTGGCTCGGCAGCACGTCGGCATGAACTTCGTCGATGCCAAGCTTGCGAGCCACCGCATCGGCCGTCACTTTGCTGTCGCCCGTCAACATGACGATACGAAGACCGTCGGCGTGCAACTGTTGAATCGCTTCAGCCGTCGACACCTTCACCGGATCGGCCACGCCGATCAAACCCGCCAACTGTTTTTCGATGGCGACGAATATCACCGTCTGCCCTTCGACACGCAACTGCTCGGCGCGCTCGCGCAAGGCAGTCGCATCGATCTTCATATCGTCGAATAATTTTTGATTCCCGAGCGCGACTCGCTTGCCTTCGACGACACCAAAGATTCCTTTACCGGTGTGGGATTGAAATCCCTGATCTTTTGCAATCGGCAAACCTTTTTGTTGCGCGCCGGCGACGATCGCCGCAGCCAGAGGATGCTCGCTGGCTTTCTCCAAACTCGCAGCCAAACGCAGCACGTCAGACTCACTCGCGCCTGAGACAACTTCCACCGTCGTCAACTTCGGTTTGCCTTCGGTCAGCGTGCCGGTCTTGTCGACCACCACAGTGTCGACCTTTTCCAAAAGTTCCAGCGCTTCGGCATTCTTGATCAACACACCCGCCGCCGCGCCGCGTCCGGTGCCAACCATGATCGACATCGGTGTCGCCAATCCCAAAGCACATGGGCAAGCGATGATCAGCACGGCAACCGCATTGACCAGCGCGTACGCCAAACGCGGCTCCGGGCCGAGCAAGACCCAAATAATGAAGGTCGCCACCGCGGCCGTGACAACCGCTGGGACAAAATAGGCCGAAACCAAATCAGCCAATTTTTGAATCGGCGCGCGGCTGCGCTGCGCCTCGCTAACCATGCGCACAATCTGCGCTAACAAAGTCTCGCTACCGACACGCTCGGCGCGCATGACAAAGCCGCCGGTGCCGTTCACGGTGCCGCCGGTGACTTTGCTGTTGGCAATTTTTTCTGTCGGAATAGCCTCGCCGGTGACCATCGATTCGTCCACCGAACTCTGACCTTCGGTGACCACGCCGTCCGTAGGAATTTTTTCGCCGGGGCGAACGCGAAGCGAATCGCCAACCTTGACCAGCTCCAGCGACACATCATGCTCGCTGCCATCGGCGCTAATAAGGCGCGCGGTTTTCGGCGCCAAGCCGAGCAATGCGCGAATCGCGCCGCTGGTTTTGCTGCGCGCGCGCAGTTCAAGCACTTGGCCGAGCAAAACTAAAGTAGTGATCACCGCCGCCGCTTCGAAATAAACAGCCACCATGCCGCCGTGGACGCGAAACGAACTTGGAAACCAGCTCGGCAACAGCGTCGCCACCACGCTGTACAAATAAGCCGTGCCGACGCCGATACCGATCAGCGTGAACATGTTCGGACTGCGATTGATCACCGACGCCCACGCGCGCTCGAAGAACGGCCAACCACACCAGATCACCACCGGCGTTGATAGAATGAATTGAAACCAGCCCAGCGAATTCGGCGACATGAGTTGATGCAGCGGCTGTCCAGGCAACATGTCGGACATCGCGGTGATGAGCACAGGCAGAGACAAAATCACGCCAACCCAAAAGCGCCGTGCCATGTTTTCCAATTCGGGATTTTCTTCCTCAGCTAACGTGACCGTCTGCGCTTCCAATGCCATGCCGCACTTCGGACAAGCGCCCGGCGACACTTGGTGTACTTCTGGATCCATCGGACAGATATAGATCGCGCCGGGAATTTTCGGCTTCAATTCAACTTGGTGGGAATGGGCGGCGGGCGCCGAAGATTGCGAACTTTGCCGCGCAGTAGCGGCGGCGAGATATTTAGCCGGATCGGTTTGAAATAAATTCTGGCAATGGACGCTGCAAAAATAATGCGTCGTGCCATCGTACTCGAATTTTCCCGCCGCCTTCGCCGGGTCGACGGTCATGTCACAGATCGGATCGAGCATGTTGTCGGCTTCTGCCATTTGCGTATTCCCAACAGAGGGCGACCGGCCGGTCGCCCCTACAAGCGGACTTCTTCTGAAAATTCTTTGCGTTCTCTGCGTACTTTGCGGTGAGATTTCCGAATCTAAATCTACGCTAGCGAAACCTTCTGCTGAAACTTGGCGATCTCGACGTTCCACTTCAATCGTTCGCGAATGACATCCGCTAGCGCCTGTGCGCCCGCCGGCTCGCCATGCACGACATAGGTCAGCTTCGGCGCTTTCGGAAAAGTTCCGAGCCAGCGCAAGATTTCGCCTTGATCCGCGTGCGCGGAAAAGCCGTCGAGCACTTTGACCTTCGCGCGCACTGGAATCACTTCGCCGAGCATTTTGATTTCCTTGGCGCCGTCCTGCAGCGTTCGGCCGCGGGTTCCCACCGCCTGATAGCCGGCGAGCAGCACCGTCGTATCGTCCTTGGGCAACCGGTGCTTCAAATGATGCAGCACGCGCCCGCCGGTGGCCATGCCGCTGGCGGATATAATAATCAGCGGCCCCTTCATATTGTTGATAGCTTTGGACTGCTCCGGCGTTTTCGCCACCACCATGCGGCGCGAACGTAGTGGGTTGTGCTCATCATTGCTCAACTGCGCCATTTCGAAATCATGCTCTTCAGTATGGCGCGAGTAGATTTCCGTCGCTTCGATGCCCATGGGACTGTCAACATAGACTGGAATCGCCGGAATCTCGCCGGCGTCTTCCATCTTACGAATCGTGTAAACCAACTCTTGCGTGCGGCCGATGGCAAACGCGGGAATGATCAAGCAACGGCGCTGCTCGGCGGTCCCTTTGATCACCGCGCGCAATTCGCTCTCCGATTCCTTCGGATGAATGCGATTGCCGTAAGTCGATTCGATCAACAGCCAATCGGCGGCAACGCCAGGTTCCGGGTCTTTTAGAATTGGCCGGTCGTAGCGGCCGAGATCGCCGGAGTCGAGCAAAACCTTTTGCTCGCCATTTACTTCAAAAGCGAAGCGCGCCGAACCCGCGCCGAGAATATGACCGACCCGGCCGAAATCGAGCATCACGCCATTGGCGATTTCAATTTGCTCGCCCACCCGCACTGGACGCAAAAGTTTCAGTGTCGCTTCCGCGTCTTCGATGGTGTAAAGCGGCAGCGCCGGACTATGTTTCGAATAACCTTTGTAATTAGCATAGCGCGCTTCCTCTTCCTGCAAATGCGCCGCGTCGGGCAACATCACACGCAAGAGATCGCAAGTACCGGGCGTCGCGTACACCGGCCCGCGAAAGCCCTTGGCAACCACACGCGGCAGATAGCCGGAATGATCGATATGCGCGTGAGTGAGAATCACGCTGCGCAGCCGGGCCAAATCGATCGGCAGCGGCGCCCAATTTCTTTGGCGCAGCTCCTTCAATCCTTGGAACAAACCGCAATCGATCAGAACTTGATCCGCGTCGTTAGCGAAGAGATATTTCGAGCCGGTGACGCCGCCAGCCGCGCCAAGAAACTGCAACGTCGGTGCCGATGTGTTAGCCATGCATTTACCCTTCCACAAAGTCATCAACGCCGCAATGCGTATTTGCCTTTGCTCAGCACTTTTATGTCACCTCTCAACGCTGTGAATTTAGGGTTGGCGGAGGGGGCGAGATTTGAACTCGCGGCCCACGGTGTGGGCGCCGGTTTTCAAGACCGGTGGATTAAACCGCTCTCCCACCCCTCCGAGATTGGCAATTGGTAGTTTAACTAAGCCGGCAAGGTTTGCCGCCAACAATTAACTGTTGCATAGAATAACGATTCGGAAATGAGGTTACAAGATCGACAGCGCAATTGGCTCTTATGAAATCATGCTTCAACGTAGGCTTGACAGGGTAGCCATTATCTAGTCATATTATGACCATGAATACTGTAAATGTAGCCACACTAAAAGACAAACTGAGCTATTATCTGGGCTTGGTTAAGAAGGGGCAGCAAGTTGTGGTCACGTCGCATCGCCATCCAGTTGCCCGCATATTACCTTCTGACGCTCCGACCGCGCGTATTTTGGAGCCTACCCGTCCGGTCAAGGATCTTTTGAAAATCAAAGGCGTAAAACGGCGACGCTCGGTTTCTGCTGTGGAAACACTGCTAAGTGATCGCCGACGCCGATGAACGTCTACGTGGATACGTCCGTCGTCCTGCGCGTCCTATTTGGAGAACCCAAACCAATAGATTTTTGGGGGCGATGGGATCGCGCGTACAGTAGCGCATTATGGCGCATCGAAGCGCTTCGTACTGTAGATCGTTTGCGGTTACTTCATGAAATCACCGATATCGAGGTCGCTGACCTCGTGCGAGATATCCAAGCCACGCATGAGAGTTTCGCGATCTGCCCGCTAGATGAGCGAATCTTGCAGCGGGCGAGCGAGACGTTCCCGACTGTCGTCGGTACGCTCGACGCGATCCACCTCGCAACGGCCATCTCAATACGCGAGTCTGACAAAGTTGATTTTCTTCTTACCCACGATTCTCAGCTCGGCACGGCGGCCCGAAGCGTCGGCTTTCACGTCAGGGGAACAACGTAGTCACCGCTAAATTCGATTTGGCAAATACCCATTGAGCGGGTCACGATCCAGGATGCACCGGTCAGCGCGAATAATTTTTTCCAACGCCATGGCGAGCTGGTTTGGCAAACTTCCGAGTAATTTATTGATCTCGGTGCCGAAGCCGACCTCGCGCTCTTGCCAAAGCTTTTCATCGCTGGGCTATGCGCGTTCCCGTAACAGTACTCAGCTGGGATTCAAAACCCGCGCCGCCGCCCTCCAATCCGCGCGCGGCTAATTTTTGACTCGATGGCGCGAGCTATTCTCACGCAACATGTAGATAAGATAGCCAACGACGGCGATGTTAATTGCGATCACGCCGACCTTCAGCACAGTGAAACGTTTGACCAGCTCGAAAATCTCCAGCGGAATCAGCGCCGCGGTCGCGATCACGGTCAAGTATTCCGCCCAAACTTTCTGGCGCAACAGACCGATTCCTTCGGTAATCACCACGGCTGCGTAAACAAACGTGCCGGCGCTCAAATGGCGCAGCGTTCGCTCGTCGACGAACATGAGCTTTTCCAATACCCAGTGGATGTAACGGTTGTCGGGATCCACGTGCAGCATCTCGACTCACTGCAGCGCGAGATCGTAAACATCGACATGGACGAGCTTTGCCGCGCCGGTACCGACGATCACCAGCAGCGCGCCTTTGACCAGCTTGAAGATGGCGATCGCTTCGAGGCCGCGGTCGATGTGCGCGAGCCTAGCCGAATTTTGCTTCTCAGGAATATTGGGATTCGGCAATTGCATTAATTTCGCTGTCGGTCGAATGAACATTATCAGTAACGATGCCGCCGGCTCGCTTCCGCCCGGGCGCGCAGATGTTCGCCCGCCGTGATCGGTGGAAATTTCGCCGGACGGTCCGACCCCTGGCAAGGTTCGAGACAGGTGATCAACGCGTCGGGATTGGGACTATGAAAAAGCACGAAGGAGTAGCGATCTTTGTACGCGGCATCGCCAGAGGGATTGACGACTCGATGCGGCGACGAACGAAACATGCCGTTGGTCTAGTGCGAAATAAGATCGCCGGTATTGACGATGGCCGTACCGGGGAGCGCCGGCGCGGCGATCCAGCTGCCATCGGACGATTGAATTTCCAAACCGCCCTCGTCGTCCTGAAACAGTAAATTCATCCCGCCGAAATCGGTATGCGCGCCGGCGCGCAGTTGGCCGGGCGCCGGCGCGGCGGGCAACGGCGGATAGTGGAGCAAACGCAAAGTCGAATCGGTACGGTCGTGATACGGCACAAAATAATTTTTCGGCAATCCGAGCGACAACGCGATCGCGGCCATCAGCTCATTGCAGCTCGCCTTAGCGGCATCGAGAAAATTGAGCAAAGCGCGGCGAAACTCCGGCAGCTCTTCGGGCCAAGCGTTAGGCCGATGCGCTGACGGCTCGACACCGCATTGAAATATTTCTTTGAGATCCCCCGGCTGGCCTTCGTCGAGCGCTTGCACGCCGACGCCTTCGTAACCGCGCGTGCTGCCTTTTTCTTTCGGCTTGGCTTTGGCTTTGAATTCCGGCGCTAATGAAAAAAATCGCCGCGACTGAGCGAATACTTCATCGACCACAGGTTGGGCCACGCCGTGATTACGCAGATACATGAAGCCATGGGTTTCCAGCGCGCGACGCAATTCGGCAATTGTGGAATTTCGTCGAACCGCATCGCCCTCGGTAAAGCCGGCGAAATCGATGGTCGGAATTTTTTTCTCAGCCGTGTTCATTAGCCAATACAGATTTTACTGCAACAACTGCGGCGCCGGCTGCAACACTTCCACCGGCAACGAGCCAAGATGTTCGCCGTCGCTGTGCAGCGCGAATTCGTAAACACCGGGACCTGGGATCGTTAGCTGTTCCAAACGCAAGTTAATATTGGCGGCACAAAGTCCGGTGACGGCGCTTCTAGCATTGCTTTGATGCTTGATCTCGACGCGCGCCACCGATGTGCCTTCTACTCGTCGCAGTTCAACCGAAAGAGTGTGTTCGCCCTCGCTAGCGCAGCCGATTTGCGCGAACAGCCAAAAAGTCGGCAGCGGCGCGCGAAAGTCCGCGACCAGAAAGCGGTCGAAGACTCCCATCAAACTGAACTTGCCGGTCTTTTCTTCGCGCACGTCGTCGCACAAAGTGGCGAGAATTAGTTTAGCCATTAGAATTGAATTTAATTTTTGCAGCTCGCAAGCCTAACTAAGAAATGACCAACAAACCGTTAACCAATCCGTTCCATACCACCCATGTAGGGCCGCAGCGCGTCGGGAACGATCACGCTGCCGTCTTTCTGCTGATAGTTTTCCAACACCGCGACCAACGTCCGGCCGACGGCTAAACCGGAACCGTTGAGGGTATGCACAAACAACGGCCGTCCCTTCTTGTCTTTGCGATAGCGAATATTCGCCCGGCGCGCTTGAAACTCTTCGCAGTTGGAGCAGGAGCTGATCTCACGATAAGTGCTCTGCCCTGGTAGCCAAACTTCCAAGTCATAAGTTTTCGCCGACTGGAATCCCATATCGCCGGTACAGAGTTCGATCACGCGATAAGGAATCTTCAGCCGCTTGAGCACTTCTTCGGCGTTGCGCACCATCGCTTCCAACTCGTCGTAGGAAGTTTCCGGCTCGCTGAACTTCACCATTTCCACCTTGTTGAACTGATGTTGACGGATCAGTCCGCGCACATCTTTGCCGTAGGAGCCCGCCTCGCTGCGAAAGCACGGCGTGTAAGCGACATATTTGATGGGCAGCTCCTCGCGATCGAGGATCTCGTCGCGGTGGAGATTGGTCAGCGGCACCTCGGCTGTGGGTATCAGAAAATAATCGCCGGGAGCGAGATGAAACAAGTCTGCTTCGAATTTCGGCAAATTCCCAGTGCCGACCAGCGACGTGCGATTGACCAACGCCGGCGGCAGCATTTCTTGGTAGCCGTTCTCGCCGGTGTGCAGGTCCAACATGAAATTGATCAGCGCGCGCTCCAATTTTGCGCCCGCACCGCGATACACCGTGAAGCGCGCGCCGGTGATTTTCGCGGCGCGGGCGAAATCGAGAATGCGCAACTCCTCGCCGATGTCCCAATGATTTCTCGCTTCGAAATCGAACTTCGGCGGCTCGCCCCAACGGCGCACTTCGCGATTGTCATGCTCGCTCTTGCCGACTTTAACGCTTGGGTTAGGCAAGTTGGGCAGCGTCAACATGAAATTTTCGAAGCGCGCTTCGACATCGGCCAGCGGCGCTTCGCTATCGCGAATGGCGGCGCTGACTTCTTCGCCTTCACGCATTTCCGCGCCGGCATCGCCGCCGGCCTTTTTGAGCTTGCCGATCTCGCCGGAGAGACGATTTTTCTTTTCCTTCAACCGCTCGATGTTCGCCAAGGCGTCGCGCCGTTCACGGTCAAGCGCGACGAACTGGTCCCAATCCACCGCGCCGCCGCGCGTCGCCATGCGCTCCTTCACGCGCGCTAGATCTTCGCGCAGTAATTTTACGTCCAACATACAGGTCCTCTAAAAAACATCGAATGCATTTTCGATATGCTCAATCACGGGTTTACCGCCAGGCCAGGAGACACCGACGACGTCAAAGCGCGCGTCGCGTTGATGGAGTTTGCGTTCGTGCAAAAAAAACTGCGCCGCCCCAATCATCTTGCGCTGTTTGCGCGCCTCCACCGCTTCGAACGGCGAGCCGAAGCTATGGTCGGCGCGGGTCTTCACTTCGACGAAGACGATCACTTTGCGGTCGAGCACGATCAAATCGACCTCGCCGGTCTTGCAACGATAGTTGCGCTCGACCAACTTGTAGCCTTTTTTCTTGAGAAATCCCTCGGCAATCTCCTCGCCTTCTTGCCCCAGGCGCTTTCTAAAGAGACTCACAGGTTTTCACCAGATAGTAAACCAACTAATCCGCGGGCGTTCGTTCAATGAGATCGCGAACCGGCGCAAAGCTTTTTCTGTGAATCGGCGACGGCCCGTGACGACGCAGCGCAGCCAAATGCTGCGCGCTGCCATAACCTTTGTGGCCGGCAAAGCCGTAATCGGGATATTGCCGGTCGAAGCCGACCATCATCTCGTCGCGTGCCACTTTGGCGATGATCGACGCCGCGGCGATGGACAGACAGAGCTGATCGCCCTTGACGATGGTCTGTTGCTCAGCCGAAACTAGCGACGGCCAGCGGCTAGTCTGCAACAGATTTGCCGGAATCCGTTGATTGCCATCGATCAACAAACAGTCCGCTGGCGCTGTGAGCGCGTCCAATGCTTTTGCCATCGCCAACAAACTCGCCTGCAAAATATTGATGCGGTCGATCTCGTCCACTTCGACGATGCCGAGTCCCCAACTTACGGCCTGTTGTTGAATCAGCGGCGCCAAGCGCTCGCGCTGTTTAGCCGAGAGCAGTTTAGAATCTTTGATCTCGCCGTGATCGAAGCCGCGCGGCAACACCACCGCGGCCGCCACCACCGGACCGGCAAGCGGGCCGCGGCCGACTTCATCGAGGCCGGTGACGGAGGTGAAGCCGCGCTCATACCATTCACGTTCGAAGGGTCGAAAGCGCGCTTCGCCTCGAAGCTTCGCTAGCACCGCCGTTTGCCGATCTTGCATGGTCATTCATTTCTAGCCAAAAGGTCTGCTAACTGCAAATAAAACTCTTCGATAACCGCACCGATCGACGCGTTGGCATTGACCCTACCTTATGTTAAAAATTTCTCATGCCACTGACCCGTGCCCAAGTCCAACGCGTGGCGCTATTGGCGCGTCTGCGTTTGACCGAAGTTGAAGAATCGGCGCTCACCGAACAGCTCGACAACATTTTGAGCTACATGGACAAGCTCAATCAACTCGACACCGCCAATGTCGAGCTGTTCAGCCATGCCGCCAACGTCAACGCCGGATTACGCGAGGACAAAGTCACCAACCAGCCCAACGCCGAAGCGCTGCTGGCCAACGCCCCCGATCGCGACGCGACATTTTTTAAGGTGCCGAAAATCCTCGAATGAATCTCGCTCAACTCACTCTACACGAAGCCAGCGACAAACTGCGCGCGCGCGAGTTCTCATCCAGAGAACTGACCGAAGCGGTGTTCGCCCAGATCGCCGCGACCGACGAGCGGGTTCACGCTTACTTGACGCTAGCGCGCGACGGCGCGATAGCTCAGGCAAACCACGCCGATCAGCGTCTTAAACAAAATACCAACGGCTCTTCCATGTTGGGCATACCGCTGGCGATCAAAGACAATTTTCTCACCCACGGCCTGCGCACCACCTGCGCGTCGAAAATTCTCGGCGACTTCATGCCGCCCTACGACGGCACCACGGTGGCCAAACTGCGCGCGGCCGGCGCGGTGTTCGTTGGCAAGACTAATTTAGATGAATTCGCCATGGGCTCGTCGGCGGAAAATTCCGCATTCTTTCCGACCCGCAATCCGTGGAATCTCGAACGCATTCCCGGCGGTTCTTCAGGCGGCTCCGCCGCTGCGGTGGCCGCCGATCAATGCCTCGCCGCATTCGGCACCGACACCGGCGGTTCGATCCGCCAGCCCGCTGCTTGCTGCGGCGTGATCGGATTGAAACCGACCTATGGCCGGGTGAGCCGCTACGGCGTCATCGCCTTCGCGTCATCAATGGATCAAGTCGGGCCGATGACCAAAGACGTGCGCGACGCGGCGCTGCTGCTCCAGGCGATCGCGGGACATGATCCAGCCGACTCGACCTCGGCCAAACTCGCCGTGCCGGATTATCTCGCCGCGCTCAACGGCAACGTCAAAGGGCTGCGCGTCGGCGTGCCCAAAGAGTATTTCGTCAGCGGCATGCAAGCTGAAGTTGAGCAAGCGGTGCGCAGCGCCATCCGTGTTCTGGAACAAAATGGCGCCAGCGTCGAAGAAATTTCGCTGCCGCACACCGAATACGCCGTGGCGGTCTACTACATCGTCGCCACCGCCGAAGCGAGTTCCAATCTAGCGCGCTACGATGGCATGCGCTTCGGCCACCGCGCCGACGCCAAGGATTTGAACGAAACCTACAGGGTCAGCCGTGACGAAGGTTTTGGCGCCGAGGTCAAGCGGCGCATCATGCTCGGCACCTATGTCTTGTCGGCCGGCTACTACGACGCCTACTATCTCAAAGCCCAGCGCGTGCGCACACTGATCAAAAAAGATTTTGCCGAGGCGTTTAAGAAATGTGATGTCATCGTCACGCCGACGGCGCCAACCACGGCGTTCAAGATCGGCGAAAAAACCCAAGACCCGCTGCAAATGTATCTGTCGGACATCTACACCATATCGATCAACCTAGCCGGACTGCCGGCGCTCTCGCTGCCTTGCGGCTTCGACGGCGACGGCATGCCCATCGGCTTGCAAATCATCGGCAAACATTTTGACGAAGCGACGATCTTGCGCGCCGCTGATGCTTACGAACAAGCGACGGAATGGCACAAGAAAAAACCCAAGCTGTAGAATTAACGACGATGAAATACGAACCGGTCATAGGCCTGGAAGTTCACGCCCAACTGCTAACGGAATCGAAAATCTTCTGCGGCTGCTCGACTCAATTCGGCCGGGAGCCCAACGCCAACACTTGCCCCGTGTGCTGCGGATTTCCCGGCGTCCTGCCGGTGCTGAATAAAAAAGTCGTCGAGTTCGCCATCAAAGCGGGTTTGGCGACGCACTGCCAAATTACCCGGTCGAGCATTCTCGCGCGGAAAAATTATTTCTATCCCGATCTGCCCAAGGGCTACCAGATCAGCCAGTACGAACTGCCGATCTGCGCCGAAGGTTATGTCGACATCGAACTGGACGGCGCGGCGAAACATATCAGGTTGACGCGCATCCACATGGAAGAAGACGCCGGCAAAAATATCCATGACGCCCACAGCGATTCGAGCCTGGTCGATCTCAACCGCGCAGGCGTGCCGCTGCTGGAAATCGTCAGCGAGCCCGACATGGCCTCGGCAGCGGAAGCCGGCGCCTATTTGCGTACCTTGCGCGCGATTCTCCAGTACCTCGCGGTCTGCGACGGCAACATGGAGGAAGGCAGTTTTCGTTGCGACGCCAACGTCTCGGTGCGGCCGGTGGGAACCACGGCACTCGGCACCAAGATTGAAATTAAAAATCTAAATTCCTTCCGCGCCGTCGACAGAGCGATTGAATATGAAATCCGGCGCCAGAG
Organism: Deltaproteobacteria bacterium; assembly: GCA_009692615.1. Taxonomy (NCBI): domain Bacteria; kingdom Pseudomonadati; phylum Myxococcota; class Myxococcia; species Deltaproteobacteria bacterium. The sequence continues at coordinate 17,762 of SHYW01000098.1, forward strand.
CGAAACTCTCGAAGAGGGCGGCAAACTAATGCAGGAAACCCGGCTTTGGGACGAGCACCGCGAAGAGACCCGCTCCATGCGCTCGAAAGAGTCTGCCCACGACTATCGCTACTTTCCCGATCCCGACCTGTTGCCGCTGGTGGTCGACGAAAATTGGATCGCCGCGGTGCGCGACTCTTTGCTCGAGCTCCCCGCCGCGCGCAAGAGCCGCTTCATGTCGGAACTGGGGTTACCCGCCTATGACGCCGAGCTGCTAACCAGCCGCAAAGACATCGCCGACTTTTTCGAGCAGGCGTTAAAAATTCACGGCAACGCCAAGGTGCTCAGCAATTGGATCGTCGGCGACTTGTTTCGCGTGCTCAAAGAACGAAAGCTCGACGACCAGCTCTATATTGTGAACTGGCCGGTGTCGGCGACGCATTTAGCCGAGCTAGTGCAGCTCATCGATCAAGGAAAAATCAGCGGTAAGATCGCTAAGACAGTCTTCGAAGCGATGCTGGAAAGCGACAAAGCGCCCCGGCAAATCGTCAGTGAAAAAGGGCTGGAACAGGTTTCCGACTCGGGGAGTATCGAAACCGCCGTCGAGCAAGTGCTCGCATCCAACACCAAACAGGTCGAGCAGTTTCGCGCCGGCAACGACAAGGTTTTCGGTTTTCTCGTCGGCCAAGTGATGAAAGCGACCCAGGGCAAAGCCCATCCGCAAAAGGTCAACGAAATTTTACGCGACAAACTTACCGGCAACGGTTAGAGCGAAGTTTACTTGAAGATGCCAATCAGGGAATCGACGTGCGCGCTTCCGGTCGAAACCCCTGAGGCAGGCTGATCACGATACCGTTCAAGCCGTCTTGTTTGAACGTGCGCAGCTGGCGCTCGGCGTCGTCGCGCACGGAGAAATTTCCCAAACGCACGCGCAGCGAGCCTTCGCCGCCCGCTTCGGTCAGCGACACCGCATAACCGCGCTTCTCCATCGTCTCGGCCCAACGCTGGGCCTTATCTTTGTCATTGAATGCCAATTGGATGACGAACCCCTCTAACGCCTTGGGCGCTTTCGGCGCGCTGCGCGCCACCTCAGGTTTGGGCGGCAGAACTTCTGCTGGTTTATTTTTTAACGATGCCAATTGCTCGCCTGCCGACTTTTCAGTAGCGGGCGCCAACGGCTTCACTTCGACGACTCGAGGTGGCACCAACCGCGCGACCTTCGAAGCTGCCGCGTTCGGACCGCTTTCCACTGGCAACGGTGGAACTGCGGCCGCTTGTGGCGCTTTGGTTTCGATAACCGGCTTGGCGATTGCCGGCGCTTTTGCTATCGGCGTTGGCGCCTGAGGCGGCGCCGGTTCGAGCGCCACCACCGTCAGCGGTGGACTGTTTTCTAGGTGCGCGATCGGCGCCGGTTGCGCCGCGCTGGCGGCGGGAACGCGCGGCACGGTCTCCATCTGCATCTCGCCCGGCAAGGCGGCGAGATTATGCTCACGAATCACCGGGCGAAAATCCAGCTGTGGCTGCTCGGCGCGGAGGGAAACTAAGTTGAGCGGACCGTCGTCTTCGACCGAGTAAATTACCGCGTCGCGAAGCAGATCGCTGGCGCTCAGCTCCTGGCGGAGAAAATTACGCACTCGATCCTTGTTAAAATAAATGATTGCCCGCTCCAAAGTCACGCGATTGCCGGCCCGCTCGGCAACCACGTTGCGCCAGGCCAAATTCAAACCGTAGCCGCTCAACTCGCGGTCTTGGTAAATGTCGCTGTCGCCGCTGGTGATGCCCAACAACTCCAGACCGTAGCGGGCAAACACACGGCGCACCTTGTCGCTAAACACGCCTTTGACCTCGAAAGTATCCGGCGTCGCCAACACCACTTCGAGAAAACGCTCGTCGCCGGTCTTGGTCGCCGAGTGGGTAAAGAAACCGATGCCGCCCACCGACGATATGTTATTGGAGAACTGCAACGGCGAGGTTTTCGCATTGCGCGTAATGCGCTCGACGATGCGGTCCAAGTTGTCTTTGTATTTGGTGCCGAGATAGCGCGCCTTAGGCGTGCTGTAATAGCTTGCCGGGGTCGCAATCAGGCCGGTGGTTTCGGGCTTTCTCGGCGCCACATCCTCGAACAAAACGCAGCCACCCAAGGCAAGCATGCACAGGCCGACAATCGTGTTAACAGTTCGAGCAATAATCATTCAACCCCTTTGGTGCAGCGCGCCGGCCCAATCGAGCTATTATCGAAAAGAGTGGAAATAGAAAATAGGTGGCGTACCCTTTCGATACGATCAAAACGAAAGGCTGCCTGTTGAAGCAGGCAGAGAAAGGATACGCCGATGAAAGAGAAACACATTGATAGAAATGAATCAAAGGAAAT
>SHYW01000099.1 GCA_009692615.1 Deltaproteobacteria bacterium
ACGCACACACTTGGCCTATATCGAACCAACTCCAACAAGGTGGGGTTCCGCTATGGCCAGGTTTCTAACTTACGACCTCAACCCAACGCACTACCCTGACATAATCGCGTTGCTGTTAACATGACATATTGACGTTGCCACGACACGACTATTATAACCGTGCGGTCGACGACGCCCAAGCCGCTCTCAAGCGCCCACCAGCTTGAGTTTATTCTTGGCGCTCTTGCCGATCTTGTTGCGCGGGAATTTTTCCGCGACATGTTCAAGCAGATCGACGCCCAAGCCGCGTTCTTGTCCGACGCGCTCGGCCAAGCTGAAACCCAGGGCAAAAAATTCTTCCGGCGTAAAGCTTTTATCTTTGCGCAGCGTTTCGAAAACTGGGAACGACGAATTGCGGTAGAGATCGGTGAACAATTCCAGCGCTGGATGCTGGCGGTTGGTGGCGAGCGTGTGCGCGTGCAGTTTCAATTGCGCCAACGCTAGGTAAAATTTATTTTCCGGCTTGAACGCCGAAAAATCTTTTAACGGCGTCAAGAAGCCCACCGCCTCTTTGTACTTTTTGCCTTTGACCAATTTCGCCCCTTGCTCGGCGAGCTTGTCATAAACAAATTCCCCATCGGCTTTCTTGAGCACCTGGAGAAACGCCGTCTGAATCCGTTCTTCGGCACCGATCGCCGTCTGCAGCCTTTTCCACAGCACCTCTAATACATCTTGGCGCCACTTGCCTTCGAAGGACGGTAACAGCTCGGCGATGCTCCAAGCCTTGCTCGGATCTTCGCAGCTGGTTAATTCTTTGATCAACGTCGCGCGCGCTTCGGGAATCTTGCGCAGCGAGCTGGCGGCGACATCGCGCTTGCGATAATCGCCATCGCCCAACTCGTCCACCAGTGTGCGGATGGTCGCCGGCGTCGCCACATCGGCCATTTTGCGCAGAGCGAACTTCTGCACATCCGAATGCGGGCTCTGCATGAGCTTGGCCAAAAGCGCGCGCGAATCGTCGGGCAGGTCGTGGGCGTCGAGCAGGTCAAGGGTCAAGCGCGTCACTTCGCTGAACTCAGCTTCTTCGAGCAAAGGAAATAACTTTGCGTACTCGTCCTTGCGCATCTCCTGCTCGCGCAAGCAACGTATCAGCGCGACCAGCGCGTGGGCGCGCACGTCTGGATGATTGTCCGCGCCGATATATTTAAATAGCCAGCGGCGCGCTTGCGGCCGGCCCAATTGTCCGAGCAAACGCATGGCGGAAACCGTCGCCGGCCGTTGCGTCTTGGCGTCGAGCTTGGCAGCGAAGGCTTCGACTTCGTCGTAGAGCGAATCTAATTCCTTGGCCTCCATCTCGCGCAGCGCCGGCGTCATCAGATCGCAGATCGTTTTGTTGGTCTCGTCGGTGCCGGCGACGAGCAGCTGCAATAAACCTTTCAGCGCCGCCTTGCCGCGCACCGCGGCGAGCACCCGCGCGCCGTTTAACTGCCAGGCGCGCGAGGCATCCTTCGCACCTTGCAGCAGCGGCGCCACCGCGGCTTGGCCCACGGCGATCAACGACTTCACCGCCCGCTCCTGCATCTCGCGGTCGCCGTCGTCGAGCATCTTGAGCAGCTGCGCAATATTGTTTTTCGGCTGCACCTCTTCGAAGTAACGCAACGCGAAGTCTTTGAGCACCGGATTGGGATTGTCGAGGATCGCGCCGACGACTTTCGCCGTGGCCGCGTTGCTGATCTTCAACGCGCCAAGCACGAGCAACGCCGCGCAACGCTGTTCGATGTTGCCCTTCTCAACCAAGGTGAGAATATCCTGAAGCGTATCATCCATGTGCCTATCTCAATCGTAAATCGAGTATGAAAGTCAAGGCGGCGCCGAAACCGTGGTTTCGAGTTGCGCGTTCCGAGTTTCGGGTTGAACTCGAAACCCCAAACCCGTAACTCGAAACTCTTTGAATGCCTTGACTCCGCTAGCGATTGCCGATACCAACGGCGAAATAATAAGGAGAACAAAATGTTCTATCCCGATCTCACCCGCTTCGGCGTCGACATGGAGCGCTTGAAGCGCGAACGCTTGGCGCGCTTGCAGAGCGTCATGCAGCAACAAGGTTTGGGCGCGCTGCTGCTCACCGATTTTCTTAACGTACGCTATGCGACGAATACCGTCATGATGCTCGGTCTGCGCGCCACCGGCATTCAACGCTTCGCGTTGATTCCGGCCCAAGGCGAACCGATCATTTGCCAGCGCCAACTATCGCGCAAGAGCGATTATCGCAGCCTGCGCTTCGACGCCTACATGTTCGCCATGCGCCCGCCCATCGCGACCCAGGACTTCGTCGATCAAGCGGTGGCGGGATTGAAGGAATTGGGCGCTGCCGGTGAGCGCGTCGGCGTCGATTATTTAAATCTATCGGCGGTCGACGGCTTGAAAGCGGCGGGGATTAATTTAGTCGACGGCTGCCCAGCGATCCATCAAGCGCGCATGATTAAAACCACCGACGAAATCCAACTGATCCGCTGGACCACCAAAGCCAAGGCCAAAGGCTACGATCTCGTCCGCGCGGAACTACGCAAAGCCGATCCGCCGGAAGATAAGTTGAGCCGCATCATGCTCGATTATTTAATGGATTGTGGCTTCGAAGCCGGCAGCGAATTTATTTCGATCTACGATTCGTCGACCATCGACTCGCGGCCGCACAACGAACCGATGGGCGCCGATCTGGTGGTCAAAGAAGGCGATCTCGTCATCTGCGACGCCACCGTCGCCGGCCCAGGCGGTTATTACAGCGACTTCGCGCGCACCTTCAGCCGCGGCGCGCCGACGGCGGAAACCAAACAGCGCTACAAAGAAGCCTTTCACTCACTGCAAGAAGCGATAAAATTAGTGAAGCCCGGCTCCTGCGCCGAGGCCTTCGATCGCTTCGGCAAAGGCGCGACTAAAAGAATCGCCGGCTTCGACGGCTTCCACGGCGTCGGCCTGTGCATCTATGAATCCCCCTGGCTGCGCGGCGGCGATCCCGAGAAATACATGATCTCGCTCGAAGAAAACATGATCGTCGCCTGCGAGATCAATCACTACCCGGTAAAACTCGAACACCTGCTGCGCGTCACCAAAGACGGCGCCGAAATCCTGTCAGAGTACCCGGTCGATCCAGAGCTAGTGCCGGCGTAGGAAAGAATGGCCGCAAAGAACGCAAACGCCTCAAAAAAAGAAGGGCGCAGCATGCTGCGCCCCTACAAATGCAAATTTCCCTTTTGGGTTTTTTGCGTTCTTTGCGGCCATTCCCTCCGATCAGTCGAAGAACGCCAGCGTGCGCATTTCGATGCTTTCGCGCGCCGGTGCGTTGGCCGGGCTGTTGGGATCGTCGAAGGCGGCGTGAGCCGACCAGCGGGCGCGGCCGTCTTTCATCGAGTCGTAGCATTTGAAGACGATCGCTTCGTCGGTCTGCATGTTGGGAAAATAAAACCAGCGATGCTCGGGGTTGTAGCATAAATGATAAATCTCACCGACGCGATCTGGATAACGCCGTTCGGTGCCGATCAAATCTTTCGCCGCGATCCTCTGCGAATCGGCGATCGCCAGCGGCGCCGAGAGCACCGGGTTACGCACCGGCCGCCACACTTGAATCACACTGAAACGTTTTTGGATTAGCGCTTCGGCTTCTTCTTTCGGCAATAAATCGCGCACCCGCTGCGGCCCGGACCACTCGGTATAATCGTTGTGCACGCTGCGCACCGGCCGGCTGGCGAATTTCTCCTCGCGCACCGAATCATTTTCCGCCCGCAGCGTATGGTCGAAGACCAACACCCGCGCCGCGCCGGTGGACCGTTTCACTAGCTGTTCGATCTCCGGATAGTAAACCCGTTTCACCTCGTCCTCATCGTAAAAATCTTTCATCTTAGTTTCATGATTGACCAACATGAAACCTTCTTTGTCCAAAGCGAACCCGCCAACCAGACGTCCGTTCAGGATCGTCACTGGATGGGCCTGATATTTTCCAGTGTTGCTAGTCACCCGCGCTTCGCCCGGCAAGTTGGACATAGTCACCGGTTTTTCACCGTCTGGGACGATGTAGTTTAAAGTCGATTGCACCGATTCGATCTGTGAATTTCTTTCGCTGGTTTGCAACATAGAACCTCCCTCGGGAGGGCGGGTCGCGACCCGCCCCTACATCAGATTTTTCTTTGCGTACTTTGCGTTCTCTGCGGTTAATTATCCCAATCCGAATTTTGCTGGTTACGATTTCTTTCCGACTTCCCGCAGCGCCTTCTGCCACTTGGTCGCTTCGCGATCGTACTGGTCCGTGTTCAATCCCGCTTCAGGGTACCAACGTTTGAAGCCGAAATCTTTAGATGGGCTGCCAAACTGCAAGTCTTCGAGAATTTTCTGTCCTTCGGGACTGAGAATAAAATCCGCCATCAGCACCGCCGCGTGGGGATGGGGCGCTTGATAGATGATCGAAGTCGCACCGGCGTTGGTCGGCACGCCTTCCATCGCCACCCAGTTGATCGGCGCGCCTTTCAACTTCGATTCCATGGCGTGATCGCGAAAGATCGACGGCGAGATCGGCACCTCGCCGGAGATCGCCATGTCGGCGATTGCCCGGCCGGAAACCGAATGCAGACTGATCTCCTGGGCTTTGAGTTTGTTGGCGAACGCTTCGCCTTTGAATTTGAGAATCGCCCCCATCATGCGCACGCCGGTCTCGCTGGTGGTGATGCCCATTTTACCTTTGAGTTGCGGGTTGAGCAGGCCGTCAAATTTTTTCGGCACGGCGGCGGCGGGAATTAAACCCGGATTGAAGCCGACGCCGATAAAACTCTCGCGATTGACGCCCCAATAGTAAAGCCCATTGCCGGCCCGCTCCTTGGCGTGGGCGGGATACTTGAGCAGGTGCGGCGAAGTATAAACCGCCAGTAAGCCATCTTCGCGCAAACTTTTCAGCAGCGGCAGCGTGGTCTCGATGGTGTCGACGATATATTGGCGCGCTTTGGCTTCGTTGGTAATTCGCGCTTGGATTTCGTTGCTGGCGGCCCGGTATACTTCGCATTTGACGCCGTACTTTTTCTCGAACCCCTGGGCCAATTCCTTATACGAGCTGCCCGCCAAAGAAGTGTACCAAGAAACTTTACCCTCGGCCTTGGCGCCGGCGACGAGAATCTGCTCGCGATCCGCGCCGGTGTAAGCGACCAATTCGGACAGCGTCACCGGCTTCTTGCCTTGAGCGAAAACAAGAGTTGGCACGCCAGCGAAAAAGAAAATTGCGATAATAATTGTTTGAAAGCGAAAAAACACCGCGCCTCCAAAATTTTCAATGACAAGTACGTTAAGTGCCTGGGCGACCACCGCCCCCCGCCCCTGGGCGTATATCATACGCCCCTACCTAAGATTTTTTTGCGCCCTTTGCGTTTTTTGCGGCCAATCTTCCGAATCCGACTCAACGCTTTCCTCTCAAAGCTTGATAAATCCGCTCCGCCTTCACCGGCAGATCGAACAGCCGCACACCGACGGCATCGGCAATCGCGTTGGCGATCGCCGCCGGCGGTGCGTTGTTGGCGAACTCGCCGATCGGTTTGGCATTGTGCGGGCCGACGCCGCCGCCGGAAGACACCAGCACGGTTTTAAGTTCGAACCAATCGGCGATTGAAGGCAATTTATAATCGCCCAGATTGCTGTTGGTCACCCGGCCTTGATCCATGACGATCTCTTCCATCAGCCCTTGGCCCACCCCCATCACCGTGGCGCCGTCGATCTGTCCCTGGTGCGCCGTCGGATTGATGATCGTGCCGACATCGTGCGCCGTGATCATGCGGTGCAGTTTCACCGCGCCGGTTTCCGGGTCGACTTCGACTTCGGCGACCTGAGCGCAGATGTAAGAAACCTCGTCGGGAGCGCGATAGTCTTCGTAGACGGTAACTTGCAAAGGCTCAGTCGCTTGCGCCACTACACGGCGCAACGGCACTTGCTGGCCGCGATCCTGGCGCAGTGAAAACTTGCCGCCGTCGAAGTCCACTTCATCGGCGCGGCATTCTAGCATGCGCGCCGCTTGGCCGAGCAATTTGTCGCGCAGCTTGTCGCATGCTTGAACCATGGCATTGCCGGCGACGTAAGTCATGCGGCTAGCGCGCATGCCGCCGTCGCGCGGCGCCGTGTCGGTGTCGCCGATGACAACGCGCACCTGTTCGATACTAATTTTCATTTGATCGGCGACCAGTTGGCGCAAGATCGTGTGCGTGCCCGAGCCTTGATCGATGCTCGGGCTGATAATTAAATAACCGCCATCGGCCTCGGCGCTGAGAATCACGCCGGTGTCGCCGCCGCTGATATGGCGGCCCGACAATGCGATGCCGCGGCCATGATTGCGCTTCTTCGGTTTCTTCCAACCGGCGGCATCGAGCGCGCCTTGCAGCACCTCGCGGAAGCGCACGTCTTTCAATTCTTGGCCAACAGCGTCGGTTTCGCCTTCGCTAATAAAATTTTTCATGCGAAACTCCGCCGGGTCCATTTTCAATTCCTTGGCGATGATATCGGTGTGGCAATCGACGGCGAACGCCGTCGCCACGGCGCCGGGACTGCGATAGTAACCGCCGGGCACGGTGTTGGTGTAGATCTGCATGAATTCGATATCGGCGTGCTCGATGCGATACTGGCCGCCGGCATAGTGCCAAGTCGCCAGCGAAGTATTGGACTTGAGCGCGCCGTAGCCGCCGCTGGCGTGGACCGCGCGCATTTTACGAGCAACGATGCGACCATCGCGCTTGACACCGCTCTTGATCGTGATCACCGTCGGATGGGCCGGATTGCTCGCCGATAATTCTTCGGCGTAGGTCATAACGATCTTCACCGGCCGGCCGCTCTTCTGCGCAAGAAAGTAGAGAATTGGCAAGTCGACGCCGTCGCCCTTGCCACCGAACTCGCCTCCGACGTTGACCACATTCATGCGGATGCGCTCTTCGGAAAAGCGCAAGCACTTGGATAATTGGCTGCGCACTCCGAAAGGATTTTTCACCGAAGCCCAGACTTGCACTCGACCGTCAGGTTCAATCGCGACAGTCGCCGCGTGCGGTTCGAGGTAACCCTGATGGCGCGCTGGGACGTTGAAGGTATGTTCGAACACCATATCGGCGTCGCGAAAGCCTTTTTCAATATCGCCCTTCTTCCACGCTAGGCGCGTCAGACCGTTGCGCAGATCGGCGGCAAGAATATTTTTCGGCGCGCCGTCATACTCGGCGACGTTGTCATGGAGTAGCGGTGCGCCCGGTGCCATCGCTTCCAGTGGATCGAAGACAGCGGGAAGAAGATCGTAATCGACGTCGATCAAGTGAATCGCCTCTTCCGCCGCCTCCACCGTCTCCGCCGCCACCGCGGCAACGCGATCGCCGACAAAGCGCACCTTGTCCCAGCACAGCACCGGCAGATCGCGAATCTGTTTGCCGATGAGATAGCCTTTGACATCTGCGCCGGTAATGATCGCCCGCACGCCGGCAACTTTCACCGCCTTGGAAACATCGACACTGCGAATGCGCGCGTGGGGATGCGGGCTGCGGAGAATCTTCGCCCACAGGAGATTCGCGATTTTCAAATCGGCGGCGTAAACCGTCTGCCCGCTGACTTTGTCCTTGCCCTCACCGCGCGGCACCGAAGTGCCGATCGCTTTGAATTCAGCCATGGTGTGTTGTCCTCGTCCGGTTCAGTTCAGTCATCCAGGTAATTAGTACGCAACCTAGCAAGCGTCAAGGATAAGTAATTTTCTGGAGTTGATTTCCCCTCATCTCCGATTCTCTCCCCCTCGACGGGGGAGAGTTAGAGGTTGCGTCCCGATCGCCCTGAGCATCGTCGAAGGGTGCGGCCAATTCATCTTCTCACTGTTTCGGCGGCAAGAGATGCGCGGCTCCCCCAGCCTTGCCCACTTTCAATGAATGTTCCATCTTGGTGTCTATGATCGGATGGTTAAGGTCACGAAAAAAATTTATCGGGTCTTCCCCCTGTTGAACTTTTTTAATTTCACGCAGCAGCATTTCGCGATACTGCACCACGCCGTGGTCCGACACGGCCAAACGTTCGCGGGTGCGGTCGTGCACCGGTCCCTGAGTTTCCCATGCCATGAAATCCTGCGCATCGACCTCGTCGAGACGATGCTTGGTGCCCGGATGGCGCGCATCCGGAGGATTCTTGAACGGCTTGCGATAATTGATCGGCACCTCGCCGTTGGCCGGCCGCGGCTGAACCGAATCCGGCACGAAGTGCACGTAGACGATCCAAGTATGATTGTCGTCGATGGGCACGCGGATCTGCGTGCGATTGGCCTGGCGCAGCACGGTGGGAAACAGCAGCGGATGTTCCTCGACCTTGCCGTCCTTAAACACTCGCCGTTTGATAAAGCCGTGAGTGAATTCAGTGATTCCGTAATCGACCAGATTGTCGATCGTACCGCGCGTCGTGCTCTCGACTTTGAAACCGTCGGTAACCAGTTCCTGATGGAGAACATGCAGGTGCGCGGTGTCGACGGAATTCTCCATCGCCTGCAGCCAATTGCAGTCAAGCTGCGGCAACGCGCGCAGCCAGTGCCAGCCGTCGGTGCGCGCCCAGACATCGTACTTGGGCATCGCCGGCGCCGGCTGCGGACCGAAGTAGGCCCAGTAAAGTCCGGCGAGTTTTTGCACTGGATAAGCCTTTTGTTTGATCGTCAGACAAAATTTACTTTCCGGCGGCTCCGCCGGCGTATCGAGGCAGTTACCATTAATGTCGTACAGCCAACCGTGATAGGCGCAGGCGATGCCGCGCTCTTCGACGCGGCCGTAGGAGAGCGACACACCGCGATGGGCGCAGCGGTCGTGGAGCAATCCGACTTCGCCCTTGGGCGTTTGGAACAGCACCAAGTCTTCGCCGAGCCGGCGCAGAAACATCGTCGGATTCTCCGGCGTCAAGTCCGCCGCGATCGCCACCGGATGCCAATAGCGGCGCAACAATTCTCCGGCCGGCGTGCCGGGACCGACTTTGGTCATCATGTCATTTTCTTCAGTGGTAATCATATCTGCGTCTCCTCGATCAGCAGTCCTATTTCTTCTTCACGGATTATTTTTTGTTGGCAAAAACCTCGTCGATTAATTTGATCGCCGGATTGATATCTTTGGTTTCCGGATCGTCGATGTCGAAGTATTTCATGCCATCGCGGCGGCGCTCGGCGGTTGGAATATGTTCCTTAGAAATATCGATGCGGCGCGAGTTCTTGGGATCGCCGGGCGTGCTCATGGTTTTTTGCAACGTCGTCTGGCCTTCGCGCGACAGCCACCAGTTGACGAACACTTTGGCCGCGTTGGGATGCGGCGCTCGGTTCATCAACGCCACCTGGCCGTAGGCGGACGAAATATTCACGCCTTCTTTGAAATGATTGGCGTCGAATTCCTCCACCGGCAATCCCTGCGCTTTCGCCTTGGCCGTGCCCGAACTCTGCATCGGTAGTAGCACGGCGACCTTCCCCGCCGCTAGCCAATCCATCGCCTGGCGAAAGTCGCCGCTCATGGCGACATCCATCTCCAGATAAAATCGCCGCATAAATTCCGAGCCGATTTCCGGGTGATAGTAAAGATACTGGATCGTCGGTCCGACGCCGCGCAGCTTGCGAATGTCGATGGAACCGATCTTACCTTTGAGTTTGGGGTTGAGAAAATCCCAATAGGAGCGGTAATCTTTCGGATTGATTAGCTGGGTATTATAAGCCGGCGAACCGCCCGACGAGACATTGCCTTCGTAGACAAACATGTAGCTGGCTTCGCGATCGACATACTTATGTTTGCCTTCCCACCACTTTGACGAATCCGTAACCTCGGGCAGTAGCAGCGCCGGCCGAAGCGGATCGAGCATCTTGCCAAGATAGAGAACCTGATAGAGCGAAGTGCCGCCGCCGTTATAAACATCGGCAAGAAATTTTTCCGCCCGCCGTTCGGCGACGATGCGCGGCGCCAGTTGTGTGCCGATTCCCGGAACCAGGGTGACCTTGATCTTGGGAAAGGATCTTTGAAACACCCCGGCTTCGATGACCGCCGCGTAGCCGGCGATGTAAACAGTCAGCTGGCCTTCCGCCTCCGCCGCCTTGACGGTCCGCTCCCACTCGACTTGCCAAGCCGGCTTGGACTCGGCGGCGAAAGATGCATCGACCGAAAAGAATATAGTGATAGCAAAAATTATTAGGGCAAGTGCCATATGTTCATCACGTAGCAACGTTCCAACCCCTTTCGCCTCGAAGGGGAAAGGATGGGATAGGGGTGATGCATGGGTCACAGCAGCCGTGCAACTTTTCACTGCGTACTCGCGCTTTCGCACCCCCATCTTAATCTTCCCCCGTCGAGGGAAAAGAAATCGGAAGGAAGACCGGAAACGCGACAGCGACAACACCAGCGAACGTCCTACCGCAATCACAGCGGCCGAATAACCCGAAACCCAAAACCGGTAATTCGAAACATTTCAATCACTCCGGACTCGCCACCTGATGCGACAACATGATCTCTTTGCGCTGCTTGGCCGACTCCAACATCGCCAAGCAAACTTCCAACGTCGCCGCGCCCCAGCGCCCGCCATGAAACACCGGCCGCCCCTTCACCACCGCGTCGTATAACTCTTCGACTTCCGCCTCCCGGCCGCGGCTCCCAGCTGGAAGTTTAATTTCGCGCTGTTCGGTCTCGCCATAGATTTTCAAACCATCCGGCGTCTGGCGAATATCGCCCTTCTGGCAACTCACCACTGTATGACCGAAGAACGGCTGCTTACGCTCGCCGGCCCAGACATGGCTGTACTCGCCCTCGCGCTTGCCGCCGAAGCGCATGCCTTCTTTCAACTGCTCTTCTTCTTCCGCGCTGCGCACCGCCCGCAAACTTTTTCTGACATTCAAATTGGTCTCCGGGGCGCGATGCTGCCCACCCTCGCCGACCCAGTCGAATAACTCCGCCGTGTCGAAGAAACCGTAGCCACTATAGACCAACGTCGCCGGCGTGCCGTCGTCAAATTCTAAATAACAAGTGTAGCTGCCTTCCCACTGCCGCGCCGGGTCCCAGACGCCGGTCATGGCGCGCACGCTGCGCACCATGCCGCCGCCGATGAGACGAACGACGTCGACATGGTGCGGTCCTTGATTGAGCACCACGCCGCGGGTCATCGCCAGTTCATGTTTCATGCGCGGCCGGTACATGAACTCGTTGTAGTTCCAAGTATTGATCATGCACAGCTTGCCCAACTCGCCGCTCTTGACGATCTCGCGCATCTTGCGGATCGGCGCATCGAAACTGTGCGTGTGGCCGCACAACAGTTTGACGCCGTGCTTGTCCGCCGCCTCGTTCATGGCGTCGCACTCCGCCAGCGTCATCGCCATGGGCTTCTCGACGATAATATGCTTTCGGTGTTTCGCCGCGGTGATCGCGTGCTCGGCGTGGAGCGAATTGGGCGTGGCGATGTAAACCGCGTCGACGTTGGGGCTGGCGCAGAGATCTTCGATGCTGCTGTAGCCTTCGCCTTTATATTGCTCGCGAAACTTCGCCACCGCGTCGGCGCGCATGTCCGCCGCCGCGGTTATTTTAATGAAAGGGAGCTTGGCGATCGCCGGCATGATCTGCGTGCTGGCGACACCGAGCCCAGCCATGCCTAGACGAAGAATGTCACTCACTTACTTTCTTCCTTCCTTCCGCTCCGCCCCCTCGCCCGCGAAGCGGGAGAGGGATGGGGTGAGGGCAACTTCGAAGCAGATCACGCCCTCACCCTTGCCCTCTCCCATCGGAATGGGCGAGGGTTAAGAAAAACTGAAAATCATGCGTTGGCGCTTTGCTCTTTAATTTTTTCCTGCACGATGGCGCGGATATCCGCCGCCTTGGGCGCCACCTCGGAAATCACCGCCAGGTGCGAAAAATTATTCTTACTCGGATCGCGCACCACATGCAGCGGATCGCGCCCTTCCTTGATGTCTTGAATCCCCTTGAGCAAAAGCTTGCGCGCCGCCACGATCGCCTTATCGGAAGTCGCCAGATGTTCCTTAGTTCGATCCTGAATTTTCCCGGCGCCCTCGATCACGCAGGCATCCTGCGCCTGGAAATTGTAACCGATGCCGCTGAACGACTTGTTCTTCATCGACTCCCGGTCCTGCAAATAGCGATTGGCCTTGGTGCGGACCATGCGATAATCCGCCTGCAACTCGTCGCGCCCGCGCAGCATCATGGAGCGCTCCAGCGCGCGCTTGCGGCTGAAGACAATGACGAACTTCCAGTGATTGTGATCGTCGATGGGCACATGCCAGTTGACCGAATAGCCTTCCGCCGCGGTCTGGCCCGGAAAAGTGCTGAAGTTGGGCATGATGAAATTCGACGTGCGAAAATAAATCTTGTCGTCCTCGATGTTGCGTATTGAAAAAATCCGCACGCCGAAGTCGGTGAGTTCGACGTCGATATGCGGTGCGATATCGGCGCCGAACAGAGAATTGGGCGAACTCTCGCTGCCCGTCACGCGCCGTTTTTTGTCGGTGTCGGTGAGTTCAAGATTGCGATGCAAAAAAGATAGATGCACCGGATCGATGTTGCCCTCGTTGGATTGCAGATAATTGCACGAGTGATGAATCTTCGAGACGAAACGCTGGTCGTCGGGAACTTGCAGGAATTCGTAATTGGGCAGCAGCGGCGGCTCGCCAGGACCGATATAGGCAAGGATCACGCCGCCGATCTCGCGGCAGGGAAAAGCCGGCTGGCAATAAGCGGCGCGATGCTCGCCGCCGTTGGGCTCACCGGGTTGTTCGAGCACCTTGCCATTCACGTCATAGAGCCAGCCATGATAAATGCAGCGCAGCCCGCCATCTTCCAACCGGCCGTAACTCAGATCGGCGCCGCGATGACAGCAATGGGCATCGAGCACGCCGACGCGGCCGCGCTCGTCGCGAAAAATCACCAACTCCGCGCCCATCAAAGTCACAGCCACCGGCGCGCCGTCCGCTTTCAACTCCTCCGATAACGCCACCGGCTGCCAGTAGCGTCGCAACAACTCGCCGCACGGCGTCCCGGCATCGGTTTGAGTTAGCAGTTCGTTTTCTTCTCGCGAAATCATATCTCTGGTTACTTGACTAACTTAGGAAACTTCGCATCATCCGAATCTTCCCTCCTCTCCCTTGACGGGAGAGGATTGAGGTGAGGGTGCAAGAAGCTTTCAATACCCCTCACTCTAACTCTCTCCCGCAAGGGGAGAGAGAACCGTTCAGCTTAGGCTCACGCCCCCGGAAACGGAATCACGCTTTTAAACTTGGCGATGGTCTTCTCGCGCAGCTCGCGGCTCGAGCGGCTGACTTTGGGAAATTTATCGATCCAATGAAACGGCCGCACGGCGTAGAAAATCGCCCGGCCGTTGGTGTGATCTTTATTTTCTCTTTTCTCCGGCGGCATGCGCGGATCGAGCGGCGTCGACCAGCAGCCATCGATGATGTCGATGTTGGTCGGCGGATCGACCCGCGTCATCATCGCCCACAAAACTTCTTTCATATTAGTCGGATCGATGTCGTCGTCGACGACGACAACGTAACGGCCGTTGCGATTAGCCGCCGCGCAACTGAGCGCCGCTTGTCCGGCTTGCTTGGCATGGCCGGCAAATTTTTGTTTGATCGATACCACCGTCATGTACGAAGTATGATTGTAAACGCCGGCGATGTCTTGAACGCCCGCGCTCTCAAGTTGATCCCAGAGCACGCCCGCGGAAATATGCAGATCCATTTTCACCGCGCCCGGCCACAGCGGCGCCTCGTCTTCAAGGATCGGATCGTCGCGATGATAAATCGCTTTGATGCGAATGATCGGCTGATTTTCGCCGGTGCCGGCGGTCCCGCCGGAATAATATCCCGGCCATTCGCCGAACGGCCCTTCGGCGCGCGAATCTTCCGACGGCGGCGGGATCTCGCCCTCGATGGCGATCTCGGAGGACGCGGGAATCGGCAGTCCGGTGATTGGCCCGCGCAAAACTTCCAGCGGCCGGCCCATCAAGCCGCCGGAAATTTCCATCTCGGAACGGCCATAGGGGAATTTCGTGTACGATGGCATGAACACCATCGGATGCTGGCCGTAGCTGGCGACCACCGGACAGCTCTTGCCTTGATCCCAATACTTGGCGCAGATCTGCCGGCCGTTCTGTCCCGGACTCATCCACAAACCAAGCGTCTTCTTGTCGTGCAACTGCATGCGGTAGGTGCCGGTATTGACATAACCATTGTCGGGATCGCGATTGATCAAGCCGCCGCCTGGGCCGAAATAACGCCCGCCGTCGTTCTCGTGAAAACGCAGCGCGGGAAATTTGAGCAAGTTAACATCGTCGCCGGTGAGTTTGTTTTCAAACAGCGGCGATGTGCTGACTTCTTTCGGCGCGATCGGTTCGACGTTGCGCACCTTGCGCGCCGCCAGACGCAGAGTTTCTAATTTCGTCTTGTCAGTTGGCAAACCAAGCGCCAAGGCGACGCGCCGGTAGGCCGCGTAGGGCAAACTGCAAACCCGGAACCCCGCCGGATACCCTTTGACCTTGTCGAAGATCAACATCGGCGGCTGCGACACCAGCTCAGCCGTGGACTCTACCAGCGCGCCAATCTCCGCATCCCAGTCAGCCCCTTCGATAATCCGAAAGTCGCTGATCTTTTTTGCCTCTTCGACGAAGCTGCGAAAATCCGTGTAAGCAAGTTCTGACATAAGTTCTCCCAAAGATTATTTCACCACGGAGAGCACGGAGGACACGAAGAAAAGAAACGTTCTCCCCCCTCCGTGCGCTCCGTGTCCTCCGTGGTGAGTAACTATTATTCTTCCACCACCGAGATCTCCGACTTCACGCCATTTCTTTTCAACTCTTCCAAATACATCGGATGAATCTCCGCCGGCTCCTCGTCGAGCGGGATCATCTCATGCAGCTTCGTGCGAAAGCGATCCTGGCTGAACTTCGGACTGCGCCCGCGCATGGCGAAGTGGCGCAGCGTCGTATGCCCCGTGTTGAAATGGCCGTGGTACATGAGATCGGCGGGCGAATAGATCGAACCGGACTTGATCTCGAAGCGCACGCGCTCCTCGCCTTCGCGCCAGACCATCGCGAAGCCGGTGCCTTGAGTCACGCAAACGATGGCACCGGGGCCGTGGCGGTGAAACAAGCTGCGGCTTCCCGCGGGAAATTCCTGCACGTGACAACCATAGGTCGTGCCGGCCAAGCCGAAGCGCATGATCTTCACGCCCTTGCCCTTCATCGGATAGTCGTCGAGCGCGAAGGTGTTCACGTCCGGGACTAAATTCGATTCCCACGAGCGTATCGTGAGCTTCTTGTTGTAGTTGAAAAACTCGCGCTCAGGCGTGAAGCGGTCGCGAAACTGAAACGGATTGCGAAAAATAAAATCTTCGTTGTGAAACAGATTGATCACATGCGGCGCGTTAGTGCCGGCGAGCAAACGCACCGACTCGTTGGAGGCGTTGAAGTGCTGGTACGAAACGTTGAGTGGAATCGCGAAGATCGCCCCCGCGGCCCACTCGAAAGTCTGCTTCTGATCGCCCTCGAACCAGACCGTGGTCGCGCCGCGCCCTTTGTGAATGTAGACCAGCGTCTCGAACATATGATGCTGCGGCTCGGTCTGCTTGCCCGCGGGAATCTCGCAGATATAAGCGTCGTGCTCTTGCTGCTCGCCCATGTTTAGGTAAGCGCCCAACGCCCCCATCCGCGCCCAAGGCTTCACTTCGACGTCCATCAGATCTTCGATAAAAAACCCGGTAACCGAAGGAATCCCTTCTTTCTCCTGAAACAGTTCATAAGCAGTCGCCCCCAATTGAATCGGGTCGCGGTGTGGTAATCGCATGAATTAAACGTCCTTCGGTCTGAGAAATATGATTCGTAATTTCACTGGTTTTTATAATCTCGGCGCGCCGAAACTGCAAGGCGACTTTGGTTAACACATGAACGATTTTGCCGTTGTAGAGGCGCGATTCATCGCGCCCCTACACAAATACGGAACTGTCAATAAATGGAATTGTGTCCGTCGATTTTCACATCCCAGCCCTTGCCAGACAACTTCGACTTGGGCTATGAAAGTTGTCAGACGTAAAGTGAAACATTCCGAGAACGGGGGCTAGAGAATATGGAATACTTTGAACCGAAATCGATCGGCGACGCATTGTCGCTGTTATCCAAGCATGGCGCCGAAGCGAAAGTCATCGCCGGCGGCACTGATGTCATGGTGGATATTAAATTTAAAGAGGAGCCAGGCTGTCTGGTCAATATTAAAAAAATCCCCAGCCTGGCCGGCATCTCGGAAAGCGGCGGCAGCCTGCGCATCGGCGCGCTGACCACCATTCGGGAAATCGAAACCAGCGCCCTGGTGCGCGATAAATCGCCGGTCCTGTGGGACGCCTGCCGTCAGTTCGCCTCCTTGCAAGTGCGCAACACCGCCACCATCGGCGGCAACATCTGCCGCGCTTCACCGTCGGGCGAAACTTTGACGCCGCTCTTGGTGTTGGAAGCCAACGCCATTCTCGCCTTCTCCGACGGCGAGCGCAGCGAACCGTTCAAGACGTTTTTTCAGGGGCCGGGTAAGAGCGCAGCCGGAGTGAAGGGTTTGTTGACCGAAATCGAAATTCCGATTCCACCGGCCGCCAGCAAAGGCGTTTACTTGAAACACGCCGTGCGCGGCGCCATGGATATCGCCATGGTCGGCGTCGCCGTCATGCTCACGCCCGACTCTGGGAAAAATTCTGTGCAAGAAGTCCGCATCGGCCTGGGCGCCGTCGGACCGACGCCGCTGCGCGCGCCGAAGACCGAAGCATTGTTGAAGGGCAAACCGCTCACCGCGGCGCTGGTAAAAGAAGCCGGTGCTTTAGCCGCGACTGAAGCGAGTCCGATCACCGACCAGCGCAGCAGCGCCGAGAATCGCCGCTGGATCGTCGAAGCGTTGACCCGCCGCGGTCTCGAACAAACTTGGCAAGCCGCCACCGGCAAGGAGGTTGCATAATCATGTCCGTCAAGATCAATACGACCATCAATGGCAAAGCGGTCAGCGCCAGCGCTGAAGCATCGACTTCGCTGTTGGAATTTCTCCGCGACACTTTGGAAATGAAAGGCAGCAAACTATGCTGCAACACCGGTGAGTGCGGCGCCTGCACGGTGATTTACAACGGTAAACCGATCAACACTTGCGTGACCATGGCCGCCGACGCCAACGGCGCGCAGATCGTCACCATCGAAGGTCTCGCCGACGGCGACAAGTTACACCCTGTGCAGCAAGCCTTCATCGACACCGGCGCGGTGCAGTGCGGCTACTGTACGCCGGGCTTCATCATGTCGGTGAAAGCGCTGCTCGATCGCACCAAGAAACCCACGGCGGCGGATATCGAAGAAGCGGTGTCGGGCAACATCTGCCGCTGCACCGGCTACAACAAAATCGTCGACGCGATCCATCTCGCGGCGCAGAAACTCTAAATAAGAAATTTCGAAGCACGAAATCCGAAACAAATTCAAATGATCAAAACGCAGAAAATTCAAAACGTGCCCGCTTCGGTCCGCGGGGCCTCTTTTGAATTTTGGATTTTTGGGCTTCCGTTTGTTTCGGATTTCGATATTCGGATTTCGGATTTTCTTGCTTACAATTCGACCCTGACAATTTAAGGAGAACATCGTCATGGCAAAAACTGAATTCAAAGTAGTCGGCACCAGCCCGGCGCGCATGGGCGGCATCGACCGCGTCATCGGCAAGGGCGTTTACGGCATCGATCTGATGCTCAAGGACCAACTGCACGGCGCGATCCTGCGCAGCCAATACGCCCACGCGAAAATCATCAGCATCGACACTAGCGAGGCGAAGAAAATTCCCGGCGTCCACGCCGTGGTGACCGCCGAGGACGCGCCCAACGTGCGCTATGGCCGCAGCTACATCGACCGCTACATCCTGGCGCGCGGCAAGGTTCGTTTCATGGGCGACCCGGTGGCCGCCGTCGCCGCCGACACGTTGGCCATCGCCAAGGCCGCGCTCAAAAAAATCAAAGTCACCTACGAGCCATTGCCGGTAGTGATCGATCAAGAAGATGGCATGAAGCTCGACGCGCCGACGATCCATGACGACATGCCGCTGCCGAAGAATATTCCCGAAGGCGTCAAAGTGAAAAACGTCTGCGGCTTCGCCCAGGTCCATATCGGCGATCCCGACAAGGCGATGGCCGAAGCCGATCTCGTCGTCGAAGAAGTCTATGAAACCAAGATGATCCATCCGCAGTATTTGGAACCGCGCATCGCCGCGGCGCAGATGGAACCCAACGGCCGGCTGACGGTTTACGCCAACGCCCAAGCGCCATTTCCAGTGCGCCAAGAAGTGGCGAAGATGCTCGGCATGCCGCTCAATAATGTCCGCGTCATCTCCGCCGACATCGGCGGCGGCTTCGGCGGCAAGGGCAGTGGCATCACATCCGGCGCGGCCATCGAGCCGATCTGCGGCCTGTTGGCGATGAAAACCAAGCGCGCGGTGATGATCGTCCTCGACAAAGCCGAGGAAACCATCTCGACGACGATTCGCTCCGGCGCCAAGATGTACATCAAGACCGGCGTGAAAAAAGACGGCACCATCGTCGCCCGCACCGGCAAGGTGATCTACGACACCGGCGGCTACTCGGGATTCGGCGTCCAGGCCGGCGGCCGTTGCACCACCATGCTCGGCGGCTGGTACTTGATGCCCAACTGTCACATCGACGGCTACACCGTTTACACCAACAAACAAGTCTGCGGCCCAGTGCGCGGCCCCGGCGGCCCGCAGGCCGCATTCGCCGTCGAATCGCACATGGATTCCATCGCGACCAAACTCGGCATGGACCCCGTCGAATTTCGTTTGAAGAATATGCCCAAGCCTGGCGACAAAATTGTCGGCGTGCCCAAGCTGCGCGATGTGTCGCTTGGCGAGACGATTAAAACCGCCGCGGAAAAAATCGGCTGGGGCAAAGTGAAACTCGAAAAAAACCAAGGCATCGGCCTCGCCACCGGCTCGTGGATCGAAAGCGCCGGCCCCGGCGGCGGCGCCATCGTCAAGGTCAACGAAGACGGCTCGGTGACGGTGCACGTCGGCAAGATCGACATGGGCACCGCGCCGAGATTTGGCATCCCGGTCATCGTCGCCGAAGAGTTGGGCGTGCGCGTCGAAGACGTCACGGTGTTGAGCGTCGACACCGACGCCAGCCCCTGGGACGCCGGCACCGTCGGCAGCCGAGCGATCTTGGTGTCTGGAACCGCGAGCAAGCGCGCCGCCATCGACGCGCGCACGCAGCTGTTCAAAATCGCCGCCGGACAACTTGAAGCTAGTCCAGATGACTTGGAAATCGTCGATAGACAGATCCGCGTCAAAGGCACGCCGGCGAAAACCGTAGCGCTGTCGGTCGTCGCGACCAACGCGCACAACGTCATCGGCGAAGTCATCGGCCGCGGCTACTGCGATAATTTAGAATTGATGGCCGAAGAAAAAGCCCACGGCAGCTCGCAGCCGTTTACGACCCACGCCTGCATCGTCGAAGTCGACACCATGACCGGCAACGTGAAGATCTTAAAATACGTCGCCGTCCACGACATCGGCCAGCCTATTCATTTGGCCGCCGTCGAAGGCCAGATCGAAGGCGCCACGGCGATGAGCATCGGTCAAGCGCTGTGTGAACAAGTCGTCTTCGACAAAGAAGGCAAGACATTGAATCCATCCTTCGTCGACTACTTGATGCCGACCCTCAACATGATGCCGCGCATCGAGACCACGCTAGTCCACGGCTACCCCGGCGCCGGCCCCTACGGCGCCAAAGGCGCCGGCGAAATCGCCTGCGTCCCGCCGATGGCCGCCATCGCCAACGCGATTTATAACGCCACCGGCGTGCGCATCAAAACACTGCCGCTCAGTCCGGAGAATGTGCTGCGGGGGTTGAAGGCGGCGGGAAAAGCGTAAGAATCTTACCGTCACGTAGGGGCGACCATCTGGTCGCTCCTACCTAAGGAACCTCTGAACAACTGCCCTGGAAGCAGGGCAGCGGAGGATAGATCGTTTTTTTCGTAATGAGTTACAGTTTTTGCGAAGTTATATCAGATTACATTTTGCTCTCGTGGTTAATAGGGTCCTTAGTTTTGCCTCGATTTGCCC